>NZ_JBFUMO010000049.1:0-20798 GCF_054049355.1 Roseateles sp. P5_E11
GGGCTGGGGGCTGCTGACGCTGGGCCTGCATGCGCTCATTCTGGCGGGGGGATTCCTGCAATTGCGCTGGGTGAACCGGCCCGCACCGGCCTGGGGGCAACTGCTTCGCGCCTGGGCCCGGGAAGTCGTCGCCAGCGAGTTGGCCTTCTCATGGCGCCAGCCCTGGCGCGAATGGGCCGAAGCGGATCATCTGCCGGCGGGCGCCGGGCAGGGCGTGTTGCTGGTGCACGGTTTTTCCTGCAATCGTGGCCGCTGGAACGGCTGGATGGAGCGCCTGCGCGAGCAAGGTGTCGCTTTCGTCGCGCCTTCGCTGGAGCCGGCTTTCGGCAGCATCGATGTCTATGCGGAGGAGATCGAAGCCGGCGTGCAGAAGCTCAAGGCGCACACGGGGCGCATGCCCATCCTCTGCGCGCACAGCATGGGTGGCCTGGCGCTGCGGGCTTGGTGGCGCCGCTTCGGCGCGGGGCATGAGGCGCCGCATGTCATCACGCTGGGTTCACCCCACCAGGGCACGCGCATGGCAGCGCTTGGTCTGGGCGTCAACACGCAGCAGATGCGCCTGGGCAATGCCTGGCTGGCGGCGCTGCCGGGTCTGCCTGACGTTGACTGCTTTTGGACGCCCTGTGACCAGATCGTCAATCCGGCGGAGCGGGCGATCCTGGCCGGCGCGCGGGCGCACCGGCTCGATGGCGTCGGCCACATGGGCCTCGTCCACTCGGACGAGGCCTGGCAGTGTCTTCAGACGGCCTTGGCGGGCTCGTCCTTCAGCACACCGCGGCGGATCTGATCCAGTTCGATGCTCTCGAACAAGGCCTTGAAGTTGCCTTCGCCGAAACCCTCGTTGCCCTTGCGCTGGATGAGTTCGAAGAAGATCGGACCGATGACTTCCTTGGTGAAGATCTGCAGCAGCAGCTCGTTGTCCACGCCCAGGTGGGTGGCGCCGTCGATGAGGATGCGCAGGCGGCGCAGTTCGTCCACGTTCTCGCCGTGGCCCGGCAGGCGCTTGTCGATGAGGTCGAAATAGGTCTCGATGGTGTCCTGGAACTGCACGCCGGTGCTCTTCATGCCCTCGACCGTGCCGTAGATGTCGGTCGTACCCAGCGCCACGTGCTGGATGCCCTCGCCGTGGTACAGGTCCAGGTACTCGGCGATCTGGCTCTTGTCGTCCGAGCTTTCATTGATCGGGATGCGGATCTTGCCGCAGGGGCTGGTCATGGCCTTGCTCTTCAGGCCGGTCAGCTTGCCCTCGATGTCGAAGTAGCGCACCTCGCGGAAGTTGAAGAAGCGCTCGTAGAACTCCGACCATTCCTTCATGCGGCCGCGGAAGACGTTGTGCGTCAGGTGGTCGATCTCGGTCAGGCCGTGGCCCACCGGGTTGGGGTCGACCGGCTGGTCGTTGGCGTCCAGCAGCGGCACGAAGTCCACGTCATAGATCGAGATATTGCCGATGGCACCGGCGCCCGCGCCGCCCTTGCCTTGCCAGCGGTCGACGAAATAGATCAGCGAGTCGCCGATGCCCTTGATGGCGGGGATGTTCAGCTCCATCGGGCCGGCCTTGTTGTCGAAGCCCCAGGCGCCCAGCTCCAGCGCGCGTTTGTAGGCATGGCCGGCGTCCTGCACGCGAAAGGCGATGGCGCAGATGGACGGGCCRTGCAGGCGCGCGAAGCGCTGCGCGAAGGAATCGCTCTCGGCGTTGATGATGAAGTTGACGCCACCCTGGCGGTACAGCGTCACGCTCTTGTGGCGGTGCTTGGCGACGGCCTTGAAACCCATGGTCTCGAACAGCTTGCCCAGGCCCGCCGGATCGGGCGCGGCGAACTCGATGAACTCGAAACCATCGGTGCCCATCGGGTTGTCCCAGGGGGTGAACTTGGCCATGAAAGTCTCCAGCGGCGTGATGCTTGAAAACGAAAATTCTGCGGCGCGGTTCGCGCAGGTTTCATGCATTCTTCGGCGCGGACTCGGCCATCGGCGCAGGAAACCTGCAAAATCACGGCCATGGAAGCCGCCATCGAGCTCGACGCCATTGACCGCCGCATTCTGCGCGCGCTGCAGCAGGATGGCCGCCTCACCTATGACACGCTGGCCGGCGAGGCTGGGCTGTCGTCTTCCGCCGTGCTGCGCCGCGTGCGTCGCCTGGAGGAGGCCGGTGTGATCGCCGGCTATGTCGCGCTGGTGGCGCCGGCGCGCATCGGCCTGGGCCTGACGGCCTATATCAATGTCAGGCTGGAGAAGCAGACCGACAACCCGCTGCGCAATCCGCGCGACCTCTTCCGCGCTGCCGTGCAGACCTGGCCCGAGGTGGTCGAGTGCGCGGCGCTGACGGGCGAAATGGACTATCTGCTGCGCGTGCTGGTGCAGGACATGCAGCACTACGCCCGCTTCATCAGCGACACGCTGCTGATGCACCCCAGCGTGCAGGACTGCAAGACCAGCTTCGTGCTGGAACGGCTGAAGAACACGACCGCTGTACCGGTTTGAACCTGTGCGCCGGCCGGTGGCATTCACCGGCCATGACCACGGTCGACCGGTACCGTTCCCGCCCTGGCGCGTCGCTGCCCGACGTCGGCCTGGTGCTGGGCTGGCTGCCCCGGCTGCACCGCTATGCGCGGTCGCTGCGGCGCAACCGCGAGGACGCTGATGATCTCGTGCAGGACACGCTGGAGCGCGCCTGGTCGCGCGCCGGGCTCTGGCAGGGCGTGGGCGACATGCGCGGCTGGCTGTTCAGCATCATGCACAACCTGCACGTCGACGCTTTGCGCCGTGGCCGGCTGGATGTGGTGGACCTCGACAGGCAGGTGCTGGACATCCCCGTCGCTGCAGCGCAGTCCGAACGCCTGGCTCTGCGCGACCTGCACAAGGCCCTGGCGACCTTGCCGGTGGAGCAGCGCGAGGTGCTGCTGCTGCTGGCCGTCAACGGCATGGCCTATGCCGAGATCGCCGCGGCCCTCGGCATTCCCGTTGGCACCGTGATGTCGCGGCTGTCGCGCGGTCGCACGAGGCTGCGCGGCCTGATGGCCGGGAATGTGCGGCGGCCGAACTTTCAGGGGAGAAGGGAATAGCCCGGCGTTGGCGTCAGTCGAATTCGTGAAGCAGCTTGAGGGCGTGCGCTTCGCTGAGGTTGAGCAGTTCGGCGATGTCGTGCAGATCATCCGGCACGCCCGCGTCATCCCAGCCCCGCGCCGTGTGCCGCGCCAGCCGCACAGCCAGGTGCACGCAGCGCACCTGCGGGTTGCGGCCGTCTTTCTCGCTGGTGATGCGCGCGAGCAAGTCCGGCAGATGCCAGCGTCGCATCAGGGCCTGCTCCAGTTCGGCCAGTTCAATGCCCAGCACCTGGCGCTGGGCAGCCGTGCTGCGCAGATGCCGGTCGGCGTCCTGCAAGGCGGCGATCTTCAGCGCCAGCACGGGCGCATGTACCCACAGCAGCATCTCGGCGAAGTCATGCAGCAAGGCGGCGCTGTGGATGACGGCGGCATCTGGGTCGGCCCGGTGGGCCGCAAAGCCCAGCGCGAAGCGCGAGGCACGTTCGGCGCGCTGCATGACACGTGACAGCCCGAGCAGGGCCTCGTCGTTATCAGCCAGCACCAGCTCGAGCGTCGGCTGCGGACCGAAGTCGCGGAAAAAGGGGGTGATGCCCATCAGCACGATGGCAGCGGTCACTGTTTCGGCGTCGGCCCTGAGCCCGGAAGTGCTGCCGCGCCGCCGCTCACTGGCATGGGCCAGCACCTTCAGCGTCATCAGCGGGTCGGTGGCGATCATTTCTCCCAGGCCGTGGGCGTCGACGTCGTCCTCGGTCGCGCGCATGTGCTCAAGCGACTCGGCCGTCTCGGCCAGTACGGGGATCTCGGCCCGCGCAAAGGCGTCCACCCAGGCCTCCAGGCTATGGAGTGGCGCGGTCAGGCAGAGGCGGTCGGACATGGGGCCGATGCTAGGCCTGGGCGGGGCCGCCTGCTCGTCGGAGGCGGCCCCGTTTTGCCAACCATTTCAGCTTTGACGGCACCCCTATCTCGGGGCGAGCGCCGGGCCGCTCCCAAGCCGGCCCGGCTGGCGATGTGCTTGCCGGTCAATACGGCAAGCATCGCCGTCCCCTCGGGGGACCGTTCGCACTTGCCGGCGTTCAGCCGGAGCAAGAGCAAACGAGGGGCGACTTTCTACAGCCTGCGCACGCCTTCCAGCCGGGCGGTCAGCTGGCCATCGACGTAGAGCGCGCCTTCAGGCGCGCCGGCTTCGGCGTAGAACTCCAGATGGTTGCGGGCACGGCGCCGGCGGTAGGCCGGCGAGAACACCAACCGGATGGCACGGGCCGCGCGCTTGACGCGGGTCCAGCGGCGGGCCCAGGCGGCGTGGGTTTCGGCGGCATCGGGGCCGCTCAACTCGATCAATCTCATGAGGGTCTCCTTGGCGCCGGGCCGGCCCTCATGACATGGATCGGTCATGGCTGAGGGGCAGGCGGCGCGCTGTGGTCAGGGGCTGTCGTCGGGGAAGCGGTCGCGCAGCAGGCGTCGCAATTCGAGGCGGGCTTGCTGGCGCTGGGCATGGGCGTCGTGCGCGCTTCGGTGGGCGCCGGCCTGGCGTTGCATGGCCGGTGCCACCAGCGGATTGCGCGGTTTGAGCGCTTTGATCTGCAGGGGACGCGGGGAGGTGAATTGGGGCATGGCGTGCTCCGGTTGGGGCCGCACGTGGGCGGCGGGCAATGCGGCGGCTCGGCCCGGGGTGGCGCCTGCGTTTGCATGGATGAGTTGGGGCCCGGGGCTTGCGCTCGAGGCAAGCGGGCCGGGCGGTCAGAGGGCTTGGGTGTGCGACCTCGCTGTGACGGGAGAACTGCAACACGCCACAACTTGCGCAAATGATAAACAAACGTTGCTCTTGCGCAAGCGGTTTTTATCCAACACCCCTAACGTGAGTAGTACCGGCCGTCCAGTGATGGATGCGCGGAAGGATCAGCGCTTCTTGGCCTTCAGCGGCGCGACGCGCGCCTGCAGCTTGCGCCACTCGTCGAGCTCGGCCTGCGGACTGGGCGCGGCCGCCTTCACCGGCACGGGTGCCGGTGTGGTCGAGGGCGTCAGCACCTCGCCGAGCAGATCCAGCAGCCGCGTGCGGGCGCGCTGCGGGTGGCGGCGGTAGTAGGTCAGCACCAGGCCGATGATGAAGCGCTCGTCGTCATCTCGGGGCATGCTGGGCGAGTCGCTTGCCGCAGGCGCTGCTACAGCGGGCATGGCCGGTGCCTCGGCAGTGGCCATTGCACCGTGCTCGATGTCCATCCAACCCGGCGCCTTGTGACAGAGCTGCTCGAACTGCCGCGCCAGGCGCTCGCCGATCTGGCGCGAGCGGCCCTTGATCTGGCTCCAGTAGCTGGGCTGGATCTGCAGCCTCTCGGCGAAACGCCTTTCCAGGCCACGCAGGGTGGCGGCATCGGCATTCTTGACGGTGGCGCTGACGAACTCTTCGAACAGCCGCATCGCGTTGTCCAATCGGATCTGCGCGACGTCGCGGGGGGCGCTGGGCATGGGCCGCAATGATAAATGGATCTTCACCTTCACTTCTGCGCGATCCCGGGTCGTAGGACGGTTCCGACCCGGCTGAGCCGGCAACTCCTACTGAATGCCCGCCAGGCTGCACCCATATTGAGGTTTTAGGCCGTCAAAGGAGATTGGCATGCATACCGCAGACAGCACCCTCATCGCGCTGGAGAAGAAGTTCTGGCAGTCGATGGTGGACGAAGACACCGACACCGCAGTGGCGCTGCTGGACGAACCGGCGCTGATGGTGAGTTCACACGGCGCCATGCAGTTCGATCGCAAGCAGTACAAGCACATGGCGGAAGAAGGCCCGATGGTCATCAGATCGTTCGAGTTCAGCGACATGCAGGTCATGCACCCGAACGACGACACCGCCGTGCTGACCTATCGAGTCAAGCAGGCCATCGCGCCTCGCGGCAAGTCGGAGGAGAAGGAGCAGGAGATGGCCGACTCGTCCGTCTGGCTGCGCAAGGATGGCGAATGGTTGTGTGTCATGCACACGGAGACCGAGGTGGACGCCAAGGCCAAGCCGGCCAGGAAGACCACCGCCAAGGCCAAGCACTGAAGCTCAGTCCCCTTCGTCGTGCGCCTTGTAAGCGCCGACGAGGGCGGCCTGCGTGTTCGGCGGCACCGGCTCGTAGTGCGACAGCAGCAGCGTGTAGCGCCCTTCGCCTGCCGTCATCGCGTTCAGCCGCGTCTGGTAGCTGGCCAGTTCGGCCAGCGGTGCCAGGCCCTGCACGATGAGGCTGCCCGGCACGGCGGAGCGCGTGCCGTTGACCTGACCGCGGCGTGAGGCGAGGTCGCCGGTGATGTCGCCGATGCCGTGCTCGGGCGCCGTGATCTCGACCTGCACGATGGGTTCCAGGATCAGCGGCCGGGCCTCGCGCACGGCCTCGATCAGCGCGCGGCGGCCGGCGGTGACGAAAGCGATTTCCTTGCTGTCCACGGAATGGTGCTTGCCGTCATAGACGACCACGCGCAGGTCCACCAGCGGATAGCCGGCAATGACGCCGCTGGCCAACGCCGAGCGCACGCCTTTTTCGACGGCCGGCATGAACTGGCCCGGAATGGTGCCACCCTTCACCGCGTCGACGAACTCGAAGCCGGCGCCGCGCTCCAGCGGCTCGACGCGCAGATAGACCTCGCCGAACTGGCCCGCGCCGCCGCTCTGCTTCTTGTGGCGGTAGTGGCCTTCGGCCGGCGCCGAGATCGTCTCGCGGTAGGCGATGCGCGGCGGCTCGGTGAGGACTTCGCTCTTGTAGAGCTCGCGCAGTCGCTCCAGCAGAAGGCGCAGATGCAGTTCACCCAGGCCGTAGACCAGCGTCTGGTGCGTTTCACCGGCCTGTTCGATGCGCAGGCAGGGGTCTTCCTCCACCAGCCGGGCCAGCACCTCCCAGAGCTTCTGCTCATCGCCGCGGCGCGCGGGGCTGATGGCCAGGCCGTGCACCGGGGTGGGGAAATCCAGCGGCTTCAGGTAGATGTGCTCGTCCTCTTGCGCGTCATGCAGCACGGCGTCAAAGGCGAGGTCTTCCACCTTGGCAATGGCGCAGAGGTCACCCGGCAAAGCCTCGTCAATGTCGACATGCTTGGCGCCCTGCAACATGAAGAGGTGTGCGACGCGGATGGGCTTGCGCGCATGGCCGACGAAGAGCAGGCCGCCCTTGGCGACGCGGCCCTGATGCACGCGCATGACGCCCATCTTGCCGAGGTAGGGGTCGGCGACGATCTTGAAGATATGGGCCAGCACATGGCCGGCTGGGTCGGGCCGGGCGGGGTAGGGCGTGGGCTCCGTGCCCTTGCCTTCCAGAAAAGGGGGCGGGTTGCCCTCGGCCGGGTTCGGCATCAAGGCTTCGATCGCCGACAGCAGTTCGCCAATGCCGGCGCCGGTCTTGGCTGAGCAGAAGCAGACCGGGATCAGATGCCCTTCGCGCAACGCCTGCTCCAGCGGCGCATGCAGCTCGCGCGGGTCGACGTCGCCGTCGGTCAGGTAGCGGTCCACGAATGCCGCATCGACCTCGACGACCTGCTCGACCAGGGCCCGGTGCGCTTCGGCCACGGACGAAAAATCGGCGTCCCCGGACGCCGCGAAGAAACAGTCGGCGACGCGCTTGGCGCCGCTGGCCGGCAAGTTCAGTGGCAGGCACTCCTTGCCAAACACCTCGCGGATCTGGGCGAGCAGCCCGGGCAGGTCGGTGTCGGGACAGTCGATCTTGTTGACGACGATGAGGCGTGTCAGCCCGCGCTCAGCGGCGGCAGCCAGCAAGCGCTGGGCCATCAGCTCGATGCCGTTCTGGGCGTTGATGACGACGATGGCGGTGTCCGCCGCCTCCAGCGCCGGCAGGGCCTGGCCGACGAAGTCCGGCGCACCAGGCGTGTCGATGGCGTGCACGCGGATGCCGCCATGGGTGAAGTGGGCGAGGCTGGATTGCAGCGAATGGCCCAGGCGCCGCTCCAACGGGTCATGGTCGCTCACCGTGCTGCCGCGCTCGATGCTGCCGGCCTGCGGGATGGCGCCGGCATGGGCCAGCAATGCGTCCAGCAACAGCGTCTTGCCGGCCGCCGCCGGCCCCACCAGCGCGACCGTTCGGATGGTGCTCACTCGCGAATCCAGGCTCGTCTCGCTCATCGGAATCTCCTCAGTGGCGTTGGCAGAGTAGAAGAACGCGGCCAACCCRGCAAGGGCAGAATCGTTTGCATGCAAGCCCGATTGACCGCCCTCATACTCTTCCCCCTGCTCGCCGCCACGGCCCAGGCCCAGTCTGCGCCGGCCGACGAGCTGAAGGCCATGCTGGCCGAAGTCAGCCCGGCCCGCATCGAGTCGCGTATCCGCCGGCTGGTGGCCTTTGGCACGCGCCATACGCTGTCCGACATCGCCTCCGACACCCGCGGCATCGGTGCCGCGCGCCGCTGGATCACGGCGGAGCTGTCCAACTGCTCCAGGCTCGCCGGCGGGCGGCTGCAGGTGGAGGAGCAGAGCTTCATCGAGCCGGCCGGCAACCGCGTGCCGCAGGCGACCGAGCTGGTGAATGTCGTCGCCACGCTGCCGGGCCGCGGTGCGTCGAAGAGCCGCGTCCTCGTCGTCAGCGGCCACTACGACTCGCGCAACAGCGACGTCATGGATTCCCTGGGCGAGGCGCCCGGCGCCAACGACGACGCCTCCGGCACGGCTGCGGTCATGGAGCTCGCCTGCGTGATGGCTGGGCGCCAGTTCGACGCGACCCTCGTCTTCATGGCAGTGCCGGGTGAGGAGCAGGGGCTGCTGGGCGCCGCGCAATGGGCACGCGAGGCACGTGCTGCGGGCACCAATGTCGAGGCCATGATCACCAACGACATCGTCGGCAGCTCGCGCGGCGACGCGGGCCAGGCCGACCCCAAACGCCTGCGCCTGTTTGCCGACGGCCTCGACCCGCTGGTGCGCCTGCTGACCGCCGCCAACGCCAACCGCCCCGCCAGCGACGCCGACGTCAGGTCCGTCGCTGCCATGCAGGCCGAGCTGCTGCCGTTGCTGCAGGCCGGTGGCAACGAGGACCTGCCGACCCACCAGCTCGGCCGCCACCTCAAGGCGGCCGCCGAGGCTGCCATGCCTGGCTTCACGGTCCAGCTCATCCAACGCCGCGACCGCTATCTGCGCGGCGGTGACCACATCCCCTTCCTGGAGCGTGGCTATGCGGCGGTGCGCTTCTCCGAACCCTTTGAGAACTTCGCCCACCAGCACCAGAACCCCAGGACCGAAAACGGTGTCGTGTTCGGTGACCTGCCCGAGTTCGTTGACTTCGCCTACGTGGCCGATGTGGCGCGCGCCAACCTCGCCGGCCTGGCCACGCTGGCCTGGGCGCCGGCGCCGCCCAAGGGCGTGAAGCTGGATGCGCGCGAGCTGACCAACGACTCGACGCTGGAGTGGCAGGCCAGCGACGACCCCGAGGTGGCCGGCTACCGCGTCGTCTGGCGCGACACCGACTCGGCCGCCTGGCAGCAGTTCAAGGACGTGGGCCGGGCCACGCGCTCGACGCTGCCGGTGTCCAAGGACAACGTCGTCTTCGGCGTGCAGTCAGTCTCGAAGAAAGGTTATGCCAGCCTGGCGAGCTACCCGCTGCCACGGCGCTGAATAGCGCTGAAGAACGCTGACGCCCGGTCGCCAAAGGCAACCCTTGCTTACTGCGGTGGGCGTGGCGATGGACGAATATTCAGCCGCCACCACCGCGAGGGCTTATGCATTGAGCACGACCGCCTTGCCCGTGTCGCCCCTGGCCGTCCACTGTCGAGCCGCGGCGATGAGGCGGTGATGGCTCGGGCGCGACAGCCGGTCCACCGGCTGCCGCGCCCGTTCTTTTAGGGCCTGTTAACACTACGGCAATGGGTCGCGAAGGCCCGCCGCCAGGGCCAATCAAGGCGCGGCACGCCGCCCGCACTCATGTGCGGGCCAGTGGCGCAACGCCGAGTGGCCCCTGGCGGCGGGCCTTCCCTTCGGGTTGTGGCCAGAAATGCCGCGCGCGGCGTTGCAAATGCTCGCCGGGTGTCCAACCCGACTCCGCTTTGCGCCTTGCTCGCGCCCTTTCTGGCCACAACGCGACCCGTTGCCGTAGTGTTAACAGGCCCTGGCTCAGCAGGGCAGCCCCGAGGTCTGCGCCGAGCAGGACTGGCTGTCCAACTGCAATACCAGGCCATCAGGCATGCGGCCGATGATGCGCAGCAGCTTGTAGCTGTTGACATTGAGGGCCGTGTTGCCCACGGTTGCACTCAGCGAGGCGCCGGTGGCGARGGCGCCCTTGGCTGTGACGCCAAGTTCCAGGTCGGCCAGTTTGCTGTTGCAAGCCGTGTCGGTGCAGAGCAGGGCGCGGTCTGGCAGCAGGTCGCCGCGCGGCAAGGTCCACGTCGGGCCATAGCTGATCTTGGCGTTGACGGCGCCCTTCATCCCGGTCAGGTCGGTGACCGCCTTGGCCACCAGCGCCGGCCAGGGCAGGCCGCTCTGGGTGGCGGCCGTGATGGGCAGCTGGCCGGCGAGTTCAATGCCAAGGCTGTCGCCATCCAGGCCGCCGAGCGGCGTGCCGCAGGCGCCGTCCTGGAACAGCTCGATCTTCAGGTTGCGGCCCGCGCGTACGAAATTGCGCGCCACGGCGTCGCCGGCAGCGCCCGCGGGCACCGGCAGGCTGACGATGTTGTTGCCGCGCGTGGCTCCGCTGAGCGGATCGAGGCTGGGTGTGCCGTCGCTGCTGCTGACGCTCCACAGGCTCAGATAGCCGCCAGCGCCGGCCTTCTTGAACAGCGCCAGCGGCACATCGGCACCGCTCGCGTCCTTCTGGCTGACCCGGGCGCACTGCAGCACACCCCCGCCGCTGGCGCTGATAGCGGGAATGCTGATATCCAGATAGCGCGCATAGCTGTCCGGTGCCGCGCTGTCGACGCGGCGCGTCAGCACCAGGCGGGCGGCGGCCGTGGCCTGCACCTCCAGGCGGTTGCCAAGGAAGGTCCAGCCGGAGGGGCGCTTCACGGCGGCCTGCTCCAGCCCCAAGCGCCGCTGGAAGCCCGCGGCGTTCTGATAGACGAAGCCGACGCGGCACAGCGGGTCACCGACACCGAAGTCGCAGCGGCCGAGCGTGGAGCGCAGCAGCTTCCCGCCGAACATGACCTCGCCCTCGCCCAGGATGCCGTTCATGCGCAGGCAGACCAGCTGCGCCGCGTCCTTGGCCCCAGTGAACGGGGCCGAGATCGCATCGACGCTGGCACGCGCATTCGCGTCGAAGATGGACTCCAGGCCGATCAACTTGCTCTGGCAGTTGTTGATGTTGGCCGTGGCCGTGATCAGCTTGGTGAACAGCGCATCCAGGCCTGTGAGGTCCACCCCCGCCGCTGCGGCGTCGAAGCCCAGGCTGCCCTGGGTCGTGTTGGTCTCCAGATAGGCGGTGCCTGCCCCAAGGCGGGACGTCAGCGTCACGAAGGCCTTGCTGTCGGCACCCAGGCCGACGGCGACGGTGTCCAGCATGCGGTCGTAGCCGGTGTGCGAACCGGCCGTCAGCGCGCCAGCCAGCAGATCGAAGTCGCTTGCCAGGCCTGCGTCGGCCAGGGCTGGCGCGAGCGCTGCGCGCAGGCGGGTCTGGGCGCCGGCCAGGGCGGTGTCGCCCAGGCCCTGCACGGCGCCGGTCATCAGCGTCTCGGGAGCCTGGTCACTGGCCAGCACGGTGATGGCACTGGTCAGTGGCGTCAGATGCAGCGTGCCGCCACTGCTGGTGACACCCCAAAGGCAGATTGGCTTGTCGGCGAYGCTGCCACAGGCCTCGACGCGGAAGGGGCCGTCGCCACTCAGTGCAATCGGGCCGTAGGCACCGGTCGCGGCGGTGACGGGTTTGCCGGTGGCGATGGCCTTGCCGGTCGCGTCCAGCACGCGCACCGTGGCGCTGTTCAGCGCCAGCCCCGCCGCGACGATGCCGGACACCGGTGGTGGTGGCGGAGGAGGCGGAGGAGGCGGCGGGGGGGGCGGGGGGGGCGGCGGTGTCGGCGTCGGCGAAGGAGCGGGCGACGGGCTCGGGCTCGGGCTGGGCGCGGGGCTGGGCGCCGGTGCAGGACTTGGCGACGGGCTGGGCGTTGGCGAGGGGCTGGGCGTTGGCGAGGGGCTGGGCGTTGGCACCGGGACCGGGACCGGCATGGGCAGCGGGCTGGGCGTGGCCGCTGGCGGCGGCGGGCCGGGCGCTTCGCTGGGCGCGGAGCCGCCGCCACCACCGCAGGCGGCGAGAGCCAGGGCCATGGGCCACGCATAGGCCGAGACCCGGCGCGGGGCCGGCGGCGGGGTCAGCGGGGTTGGGAAAGAAAGGTCAGCAGAGTCGGGCATCCGGCCAGCCGCACAAGCGGCACAACGGTCAGGGTTGACCCGACTTTAGGCCGCCGAGCCCGCTGGCGATGGCCGGAACTGCAGGTCCGGCGTGGCCTTTTGCGAGCTATCAGTCGCGGTGGCCGTGCCCGTGCCCGTGCCCGTGGCCGCGGTCGTGACGGCCGCGGTYATGCCAGTCGTCACGGCGCCCGTCGCGGTCACGGTAGACGACGACGTTCTGGCGGTACCAGCCGTCCTCGACGAAATAGACCGGTGCGCCGCAGGCGCCGTAATAGCCGCAGTGGCGGCGCCAGTTGTGGCGGTGCTCGGGCGGCACCCACAGATAGACCGGCTGGGCGCGGTAGGCCGGGCGGCCGATGATGACCGGCTGGGGTGCCAGCAGCACCGGTTGCGGATAGCGGCCGATGTCGACGCGCCCGTACACGCCCGGTTGGCTGAAGCCGATGGAGACGCCGACGTCCGCGGCCCGGGCGGCAGGCAGGGCCGCCATGGCAGCCACGCCCAGCAGAGCCGGGGCGATCCAGTGTGCGAAGGGGTTGCGACGGGTGGTCATGGGATTTCTCCTGAGGAATGCGGCGGTGCCGCTGCACCCAGTGAACGCCCCGCCGGGGCAGGTGGTTGTCAGTGCGCCGCCGCGGTGCTTGTAGGACAAGCGGTAGGCCCGCGTGGATGCGGCCCTGTCCTACAAGTCCTTGCCCGTCCTGCCGACGCGGCCCCGCTCCTGTGGGCTTGATGCTTGCCCGTCTTTGCGTCGGAGCAGCATCGATGAGCGAACCCCAGCAGACGGGTGTGCCCGCAGACGAGGCACCGCGGGATGTGCTCGCCGCTTCGGTGTCAGCCGCGCAGCTCGCGCTGGCGCAGAACGCGCGCTTCCTGGAGCGCTGCAGCCGCCTGGCTGGCGTCGGCGCCTGGGAATGGCAGGCCGGCACCGAGAAGCTGACGGTGTCCGACTCGGCCTGCGAGTTGCTTGGCCTGCCCATTGGCCAGGTACCGACGCTGGCAGCCCTGTTGCAGCGTTTCGGCCCCGATGGTGCTGCCATGTTGGACGCGGCCCTGCAGCGCGCTGCGGCAGACGGCGAGGGCTGGGATGTCGAGTTGCCGTGCGAGACCGGCCCGAACGGGCACCGCGTGCTGCGCGTGGTTGGTCGCCATGACGAAGACGAAACCGGCCGGCGTGTCGGTGTCGTCATGCAGGACGTCAGTGAACCCGCCAAGGTGCGTGCCGAGCTGGAGCGCACGCTGGAGCGCCTGGCCCTGGCCACCCACAGCGGCGGCATTGGCGTCTGGAATCTGGACCTGCGGGACTCTCGCCATGGCGAACTCACCTGGGACGACGCCATGTGGCGTTTGCACGGCGAGCCGCCGCGTGGCCAGCGCACCAGCCTCGCGAACTGGCGCAAGCGCCTGCATCCCGAGGACCGCCGCGCCGCCGTCATGGCCGTGCGGGCGGCCCTGCGCGACGGGCCCCAGCTGGACGGCGAATGGCGGGTCAGCTGGCCCGATGGCAGCGTCCATGTGCTGCGCAGCGCCGGCCGGGTGYTGCGCGATGCTGGCGGGCGGCCGCGGCGCTTGTCGGGCGTCTGTTGGGACGTCAGCGAGGCTCGCCGTTTGCAACAGCAATTGCAGGAGCAGCATGAGCTGCTGGAGGTCACGCTGCAATCCATCGCCGATGCGGTGCTGACCACCGATGCCCTGGGCCGCGTGACCTGGCTCAACCCCGTCGCCCAGCGGCTGACGGGCTGGTCTGCCGCCGAGGCGCGCGGCCAGCCGGCCAGCCATGTCTTCCTGGCCCAGCGCGAGGAAACCGGCGAGCCCTTGGCCGACCCGGTGCAGCGCTGCCTGGCCACCGGCMGGCCGACGCGTCTGTCTGCCGGTGCCATGTTGCTCAGCCGCGATGGCGAACTGCGCGCCGTGGACGACTCGGTCGCCCCCATCCGCGATGCCGACGGCCGCGTGCTTGGCGCCGTGCTGGTCTTTCGCGACGTGACCCAGCAGCGCCGCCAGTTCGACGAGATCCGCTGGCGCGCCAGCCATGACGGCTTGACTGGCCTTGTCAACCGCGTCGAGTTCGGCCAGCGCCTGGCGCGCACGCTCGAGCGAGCCAAGCGCGATGGCAGCCACCATGCGCTGCTGGCTTTCGACCTCGATCGCTTCAAGCTCGTCAACGACCACTGCGGCCATGCCGCCGGCGACGAGGTGCTGCGCGAGGTTGCCCGCCGCCTGGAGGCCGGCGTTCGCGGCCGCGACACGGTGGCCCGGCTGGGTGGCGACGAGTTCGCGGCCATCCTGGAAAACTGCTCGCTCGACGAGGCCCTGCACGTGGCGCAGAAGCTGTGCGACGCGATGGACCAGTACCGCTATGTGCACGGCGAGCAACGGTTTCGCATCGGCACCAGCATCGGCGTGGCCCCGCTGGATGGGCGCTGGCCCGATGCCGATGCCGCCATGCGCGAGGCCGATGCCTGCTGCATGATCGCCAAGGAGCAGGGCCGCAACCGCGTGCAACTGTGGGCGCCCGATGACGCCACGCTGCGCGCCCACCAGAGCGAGCACCGCTGGGCGACGCGGCTGCAACAGGCCCTGGACGAGGACCGCTTCGAGCTCGACCTGCAGCGTGTGCTGCCGGCCCAGGGTGAAGACGATGGCCGGCTGCGCGGCGAGCTGCTGTTGCGCCTGCGCGAGCGCGATGGCAGCCGTGTGTTGCCCGGCGCCTTCATGCCGGCGGCCGAGCGCTTCCATCTCGCGCCGCGACTGGACCGCTGGGTCTTGAGGCAGGCGGTTGACTTGCTGCAGCGCGGCGGCCCCCCGGAGGTCGCGTCGCTGTCCATCAATGTGTCGGCCCTGACGCTGCAGGATGCGGCCTACCACCAGGAAGCCCGAGCCCTGCTGACGGCGCTAGGTCCCACGCGTGCCGCGACCTTGTGCCTGGAAATCACCGAGACGGCCGTCATCACCCAGCTCGGCGAGGCGGCGAGCTTCATCCAGCAGATGCGGGCCCTGGGTGTGCGCATCGCGCTGGACGATTTCGGCGCCGGCGCCTCCTCATACAGCTATCTGAAGGCGCTGCCAGTGGATCTGCTGAAGATCGACGGCCAGTTCGTGCGCGCGTTGATGACCGACCCGCTCGATCAGGTGGCGGTGCGCAGCTTTGTCGACGTTGCCAGGACGCTCGGCCTGACGACGGTGGCGGAATGCGTGGAGACACCCGAGGTGCTGCTGGAGTTGGTGCGCCTGGGCGTCGGCGAGGTGCAGGGTTTCCTGCTCCACCGGCCCCAGCCACTGGCTGAGCTGCTGGTTGCGGCCGAAGAGACGATGCCCGCCTGAACTCAGCGGGCGGTCGCCTGCGGCTCGCGGGGCGGCTGCGGCGCCACGTCGGCGCGCACTGGCTGGTCGCGGTCGTCGGCATCAACGGCCGGCGCTTCGGCCTTGGCGACGATGGTGGCGTCATCGGGTATCGAGGCCGGCGGCGCACTGTTGTCGCGCCCGTCCGCGACCGCGCGCAGCGACACCTGCAGGCCGCGCGACAGCTGCTGCTGCCAGCCGTGCAGGGTGTCCGCCGCCTTGTGCATGACGGCACTCAGCTGCACGTCCAGCGGGCGCGGGTCGTCGACCATGTCCACGCCGGCGCTGGCCCCGAGGGCCGCGATGGCGACGAGCATGGCGGCTGCGTGGAAGCGGCGGCTGTGCAAGGGCGGTGACAGCGCGTCGGCGTCCCGCGACATGATGGACATGTCGGGTACCGGCGGTGCCGGCATCTGCGTGTGCCAGCCCTCGGCATGCGGTGATCGCGGGAATTGCATGGTGCCCTCCTGGCTGCGTCTGAGACGGTTACCGCGCGCTCTGTCGGTGCGGCGCCCGGGAGCAGTTTGGGTGCGCCCGATGCGGCGCCATGTCGGCTCGGGCAGGCTTGGCCTGTAGGACTTCAGGAAGGGCTGGGGCTGCCCAGTTCGCCGGGCGCGGTCACGGGGGCTGGCTCGGGTTCTGGATCTTCGCGCATCGGCAGGCGCGCCAGCACCAGCGTGCCGCGGCCGGGCGCGGACAGCAGCTGCAGCGTGCCGCCCAGGCTTTCGATGCGGTAGCGCATGCCCAGCAGGCCATGGTGGCCGGCCCCCACCGCTTCGGGGTTGAAACCCTGGCCATCGTCGCGGATGTGCAACTGCAGCCAGCCATCCGATTCGGCCAGCGAGACGCGCACGTGCTTGGCCTTGGCGTGGCGCAGCACATTGGTCAGCGCCTCCTGCACGAGGCGGTACATCGCCAGCCGGCTGGCCTCGTCACTGGGGGCCTCCATCAGCTCCAGGCTGAGCTGCAGGCCGGAGCGCTGCGCGAATTCCTGGGTCAGGATCTCCAGCGCCGGGATGAGGCCGAGGTTGGACAGGGCCGATGGGCGCAGGTCCTCGATGATGCGGCGCTTCAGCGCAATGCCCTGGTCGAGCAGCTCGCTCATGTGCTTGAGGCGCTCGTCGATCTCGGGCGCCGCGGTGCGCGTCATGCGGCGGATGCGCGCCACGTCGAGCTTGGCGGCCGTCAGCAGCGCACCGAGCTCGTCGTGCAGCTCGCGGGCCAGATGGRCGCGCTCGTCCTCGCGCACCGTCTGCAGGTGGTGGGCCAGCTCGGTCAGCTCGGCGGTGCGGCGGGCCACCTCGCGGTCCAGCCGGTCGCGTTCCAGCGCCAGCTCCTGGGCGTGCTCACGGCGGGCCGCATGCAGGGCCTCGTTGCGGCGCAGAAAGATGGCCAGGCCGAACAGGCTGAGCAGCGTCAGCCCGTGCACGCCGATGCGGCCGTAGTTCAGCGAGCGCACGACGGCGTCGCGCTCGGTGGCAATCTGCGTCAGTTCGTGCTGGTCGAGCTGGCCGACGGCGTCGCGCACCGCCTGCATCTTCTCGCGGCCGATGTCGGACTCGACCAGCCCGTGCCAGGCCGTGTCCTGCCCGTCGCGGTAAAGCTTGACGACCAGCTGCAGTTCGGAGAGTTTTTCGCTGGCACGCCGGCTCGCGTCGGCCACCAGGGCCTCCCATTCGGAGCTGGCGTACTGGCCGCGCAGCCGTGACAACACATTGGGCAGCTCCTGCTCGGCCAGCTTGATTGGCGCGAGGTAATCGTCGCGCCCGGTCAGCAGATAGCCGCGCTGCGCCGTCTCGGCATCGGTCAGCAACTCGCGCAGGCGCAGGCCGTCGTTGCGCGCCTGGTGGCGGGCCTGGGATTGGTTCAGCGCCTCGTCAGCACCCCAGAAGGCGGCCTCGCTGACGCCCATGACGGCGGCTGCTGCCAGTGCCGCGAAACCGACGGCCAGACCGCGATTGCGGCTGGCGCCTTCCAGCCAGGGATCGAGATGACGCAGCACGGGCAGCCGTTCAACTGGCCGCGGCTGCAGGGCGCGCTGATGAGGCATGTTCGGCCAGTTCGGCGCAGTAGCTGATGAGGTCGTCGAGCTCGCGGCTCTTGTCAAACACCCGTTCCGCGCCCAGGCTGGCGCAGCGCCGGCGCATTTCCTCGGTGGCGTAATTGGTCAGTACGACGCGCCGCGCCCGGATGCCGAGCTGCTGGGCGGCCTGCAGCACGCCCAGGCCGGTGCCGGAACGCAGGAAGACGTCGACGATGAAGAGATCGGCATTGCCGTCGGGATCGCGGCTCATCCAGCGCACCGCGCTGGCTTCATCGGCCACCGAGCCCACCACTTCGACCTGAGCCAGTTCCTCAAGCGTCGCAATCAGGTTCTCAAGGATCACCGGACTGTCTTCGACGATGAAGGCTTTGAGTGCTGGCATGGCCCGACGGCGGCGCGAGGATGATGAGGTTGAAGTATGGACCGCTTCCGCGTCGGGCCGGCAGTGCCGGCAGCGCATCGCGCTGTAGGACTTCTCCTAGGGAAACTCCCTTGGAAGTCCTTCAGCGGCGGTCTTCAGTTGGGGTGTCGCACGGCGATGTCATTGCGCACGGCGACGACACCGGAGGTCTCGCGGGCCAGCTTCTCAGCCATGGCCTTTTCCTCGTACGACTTGGCGAAGCCGGACAGTTGCACCGTGCCCTTCAGCGTCTCGACACTGATGGCCATCGCGCTGACGGTCGGGTCGGCGGCGAACTTGCCCTTGACGCGGGTGGTCAACGCGGCGTCATCAACATAGGCGCCCACGGTTTCCTGGTTGCGGGTGACGGCGCAGCCGCTGGTGCCGGCCAGGGTGGCCGTGAGAGCGGTGGCGACGGCCAGAGTGAGGATGGACTTGTTCAGCATTGCAGTTCTCCTTGGATGGCGGCTTCACGGAGCCGCTGGAGCCACTATCGCGGCACGCCACCACGGGCGGCATAGTCCCGAAGCGCGGCCCCCTGTCGGACTCGGCCGGCGTCGATGTAGGACTGAAGGTATCGCGGCGCGCCTTGCGGACTGCTACGCTGGGCCATCCCTCAACACCGCGTTCATCATGATCCGTATCGGCATCGTCGACGACCACGCCATCGTGCGCACCGGCTTGCGCCAGTTCCTGTCCGACCACGTCGACCTGCGCGTCACGGGCGAAGGCGCCAGTGGCCACGACGCCCTAGAGATGGCGCGTGGCGGCGAGGTCGACGTGCTGCTGCTGGACATCTCCATGCCCGACCAGAGCGGCGTGGACGCGTTGGCCGCCATCAAGGCGCGATTCCCCGAACTGCCGGTGCTGATCCTCAGCGGCTTTCCTGAGGCGCATTACGCGACGACGCTGCTGCGCCAGGGCGCCAGCGGCTACCTCAACAAGGAATGCGATCCCGACGAAATCGCCAATGCCATCCGCCTGGTGGCGCGTGGCCGGCGCTACATCAGCCCGGCGGTGGCGGAGCAACTGGCGGACAGCGTGGTCGGTGGCGGCAGCGCCGGCAATGCGCCCGACAAGCCCCTGCACGAGGCGCTGTCGGAGCGCGAGTTCCAGGTCTTCCTGCGCCTGGCCCAGGGCGAGACCGTGGGCCATATCGCCGAGGCGCTGTTCCTCAGCGTCAAGACCGTCAGCACCTACCGCACGCGCGTGCTCGAGAAGCTCAAGCTGGCGACCAACAGCGATCTGACCTACTACGCGCTGAAGAACGGGTTGATTCAGTAGCGGGGTTCGCCGCTGTCCCTGGGCGCGTCCTCGCCGAGGGTCCAGGGCAGCGCGCATTCATAGCCCAGCTCGGCCTCGCTCGAGGTGGCGGCCGGCGACCACAGGCGCGTCAGCGCTGACCAGAAGGGGCGGTGCGGACTGGATTCGGCCAGGGAGTTGTGCTGCAGCGAGGCTTCGATGGTCATGGGAGGTTCCGGCTGAAGTTGGCGCGCCCAGCATCGCCAGGGGCGGGGGCGGCGTGTATCGGCGGGTGTCGCTGCGGCCTGTCGGAGCTGGCTGACAAGCACGGGCCTTGCGCCGTCTCGATCAGAATGCGGGCGTGCTGTCGCCTCTGTCCCTGCTGCGCCTGAGCCTGACCTGCCTGGCGCTTGCCTTCCTGCCGGCGTCTGCCTGCGAGCTGCGCGTGCGCTGGAACCCTGATCCGCCCTACAGCATGCGTGACGCGCAAGGCCACCTCATCGGCATGCAGACCGAACTGGTCGAGCGCACGCTGGAACGCATGCAATGCCGGGCGGTCTGGGTCGAGTTGCCCTGGGCACGCGCCCTGGTCGAGTTGCAGGCCGGCCGCCTGGACCTGCTGCCCGGCGCGCTGCGCCGGCCCGAGCGCGAGGCCTATGCGCAGTGGGTCGAACAGCACATTGCCGTGGCCAACCGCCTCTTCGTGCGTGCCGGTCGCGAGGCCGACTTCGCCAGCGCGACGCGGCTGAAAGAGGCCTGGCGGCAGGGCCTGAAGCTGGGCGTGCAGATCGGGGTGGTCTACGGCCCCGACTACGCCGAGTTGCTCGCTGACCCAGCCTTTCGCGCCACGCTGACCCAGGCGTCGGCGCGCCGCAGCCTGTGGCAGATGCTGGAGATCGGCCGCGTCGATGGCGTGCTGGCCAGCGAGGCGACGGCGCGCTGGGAGCTGGGCGAGCTGGGCCTGGCCGGCCGCATCGTGCCGACCTCCGTGGTGGTGCCCCACGAGCCGGCTCAGCTGATGTTCAGCAAGCGCTCGGTCGATCCGTCGCTGGTGCAGCGTTACCGCGAAGCCAGCGAGGCGCTGGAGCGCGATGGCACGCAGGCGAGCATCGTGCGCCGCTACCTCGGCGACTAGCCAACCAGCGCCGCGTCGAGGATCTGTGCCGCCTGCGGCACGGCCAGCGTGCCAACAAGGCGGCCATCGCCGCCGAAGCGGGTCGCGATGAAGGCGTCCGCGGCAATGGTGGACGATTGCTCACGCATCAGCAGGCCTTGGGCGCACAACACCAGGCCTTGCGCAACGCGRCGGGCCTGGGCTTCCAGTGCCGCCGGGTCGCCGGTCAGCAGGCGCCGCAGGCTTTGGGCTTCGGCGCGCACCGGGGCGTCCGTGCTCCCGTCAAACGCATCGAGCAGTGCGAAGGCCACCTC
>NZ_JBFUMO010000050.1:0-20637 GCF_054049355.1 Roseateles sp. P5_E11
GTCGTGACGATGTTCGCCGTGCTGTCCTGGCTGCTCGTCGTCTGCGCGGCCAAGCGGCTGTGGCCGCGCCTGCCCGAGCCGGTGCAGTGGGGCGCGCTGATGCTGCTCGGCGCCGTCGGTGCCTTGATGGGCTTTGGCCTGCTGAGCCTGACGAGTGAAGACCCGTCCAGCGCCTGGCGTATCGCCAGCATTGCTGCCTGTGGGGCCAGCGGCGCGGCCTTGCTGCTGGCCTGGCTCAAGATGCGCGAGCACACCCAGCGCCCGGCCGACGCCTTGGCTCAGCTCGTCGAGTTGCAGTCGCGCATTCGGCCGCACTTCCTGTTCAACACGCTGAACAGTGCCATCGCCCTCGTGCAGATCGACCCGGCACGCGCCGAGAGCGTGCTGGAGGACCTGGCCGAGCTTTTCCGCGTCGCCCTGGCCGACGCCAGCGCCTCGGTCACGCTGGCCGAGGAGGTCGAGCTGGCGCGCCGCTACCTCGCCATCGAGCAGATCCGCTTCGGAAAGCGGCTGCGCATCGTCTGGCACCTCGACCCCGAGGCGAACAGCGTGCGCGTACCGCCGCTGCTGCTGCAGCCGCTGGTAGAGAACGCGGTGCGCCATGGCGTCGAGCCCAATGACGAGGGCGGCGAGCTGGAGGTCACAACGGTGCGCCGCGGCGCCGAGGTCGAGATCCGCATCGTCAACACCGTCGGCGGGCCGACGCGAACGGCYGGCCATGGCCTGGCCCTGCGCAATGTGCGCCAGCGGTTGAAGCTGATGCACGATGTCGCGGCTCGCTTCGAGATCGAATCCACCGAGCAGCGCTTTTCCTTGCGTATCCTGGTGCCGTTATGACCACAGCCCTGCGCGTCCTCCTCGTCGACGACGAACCCCTGGCCCGGCTGCGCCTGCGCGGTCTGGTCGACGCCATCCAGGAACCGCGCTGCGAGGTCGTCGCCGAGGCGGCCACCGGTTCCCAGGCCGCGGCCTGGCTGCGCGAACATGGCTGCGACATCGTGCTGCTGGACGTGCAGATGCCTGGCGCCGACGGCCTGCAGCTCGCCGACAGYCTGGCCCAGCGTCAGGCGGATCAGCCCGGCCTGCCGGCGCCGCTGATCATTTTCGTCACGGCCCATGCCATGCATGCGCTGCGCGCCTTCGAACTCGACGCGCTGGACTACCTGACCAAGCCCGTTCGCCGCGAGCGCTTGCAGGCCGCCCTGGCCCGCGCCGCGCAGCGCCTGGCCGAGCGGGGTGCCGCCCAGGCTCAGCAGCCGTTGGACACGCCCGGCGCGCCCGGCGCTCCTGATACGGCCGACTTCGTCACGCTGACCGACCGGGGCCGCCTGCTGCGCGTACCGATCGCGGAGGTGCTGTATTTCAAGGCCGAACTGAAATACCTGACGCTGCGCACCGCCAGCGAAAGCCATGTGATGGACGGGGCGCTGTCCGACCTGGAGCAGCGCTTCGGCGAGCGCTTCCTGCGCGTGCACCGCAACGCGCTGGTGGCGCGCTGGGCCGTGCGCRAACTGGAGCGCCACGCGCCGACGTCCTTCGGCGAACTGGATGGCGGTGAAGCCGCCGAGGTCGCCGACAGCTGGGCGGTGCGCGTCGTCCATGTCGATGAATGGCTGGCCGTGTCACGCCGCCAGGTGGCGGCCGTGCGCGAAGCTCTGGCGAGGCAAGAGCGTTGACGGGCAGCTTCGTGCGCCGATGGCGGCTTGGGCTGCTTGTGATTGTTCTGGTAGCCGTGGGGGGCTCGGCGTGGCTGCGAGCAGGGTGGGAAGGCGCTGGGCGTCCGGTGCGCATGCAAGCGCCGCAGACATCGGCATCGGCACCTGCGGTCGGGGCTGAGACCATCGCGCCCGCGAGCATGTCCAGTGGCGCCGCCGCTGCGAAACCTTTCGACCGTGCAGCGAACGCCGGGTCGGCGCCCGCAAGCTTTGCCGTTGCCGATACGTCGGTGGAGATTTGCGGTGTCGGGCGCGTCTCCCCGGCGGAATTGAAAAACGCAATGGAGGACAGCTCGGCCGTTCCGCCCGCGTGGCTCCAGGCTGCGAATGCCGCCATGACCCGACGCACCGAGATTGCGCGAAGCCAACTGGCGGCTCGCCTTGCGGCAGGGTCTGACGTGGACCGCGTGGCCAGCCGGCTGGTCATGGGCGACAGCGAGGGTGCTGCAGCCATCGCTGCGAATAGCCAGGACGCCCCGGCGTACCGGCTCGGATTGGCTGGCTGCCACTACGGTGAACAGGCTGATGCTTCCCCCAATTGCCGTGGGCTGGACGTCCAAGGCTGGATTGACCGCGACCCCGGCGACGCGAGGCCATGGATGCTTCTGGCCTACAGGGCGCTCCACAGCCATGACGTGGTCGCCGCCAAGGATGCGCTGGAGGAGTCCCTTCGTCGGCCAAGGTTGAGTGCCGGAGAGCCGCTGATTGCTGCCGCCATGAAGGAGGCGCCCTCGGCAGTGGCGGACCGAGTCAGCCTTGGCATGGTTTCGATCGACATCATGGGCCGCCAGGCAGCGCTAGGTGACTGGTTTGTCGTCGGTGCGGTGGGTCGGTACTGCAACCCGGACGGCTTGAAGGACGCGCAGCGTGTGCCGCTGTGCCAACAGTTGTCCCGYAGGGTGATGGACAGCGCCGACACTCTGCTTGAGGCCGCGGTGGCGCAGAAGACTGCTGACCGGGTTGGCGTACCGCCCGAGCAACAGAAGTACGACGCTGCCAAGCTGGCGGCGGCCCAAGGCTATTTCACTGACGACGCATCAGGCGTGGCGCTGGGGTTCGACTGCCRCAGCATTGGCCGCACTGCGGACTCCTTCGTCGAACGCGCGAAAGGCGGCGAATTGCAGCTCGCTCTCAATTGGCTGAGCCAGCGCAACCAGCGCGCAGCGCCTGCTTCAAGTGCGAGCGCCGCTCTGCGCTGAATCGCTCTCGCTCAAGCTGCCTGCACCCGCTGCAGGCTGGCCAGGCTCTCCAGCACCAGCCCATTGACCCGCGCCGCCTCCGTGATCGGCGCCATGTGCCCGGCGCCTTCCAGCATCTGCAGCTTCACCAGCGGCAGGCGCACTGACAGGCTCTGCGCCACGCGCCGCGCACTGGCGCGGGTGGCGCTGCCGCAGATCAGTTGCACCGGCATGCGCAGCAGGTCCAGCAGGCTGTCGCTCCATTGCGCGGCGAACAAGGCCTCGAAATGGCGGCGCACCGTCGGCATGGCTTCGGCGATGCGCAGCTGCGCGGCGATGTCCATCTCGGGCCAGACGTCGCGGCCCTGCCAATAGGCGCAGAAACCGCGCGCGGCGCCGAAATCGTCGCTGCGGTCGAGTGCGGCACCCAGCGTGGCGGCGACCGTGCTGATTTCCTCCCACTCCGGCTCGTTCGGACCCAGGGCTGGCAGCACGCCGAAGGCCACGGGTTCGTACAAGGTCAGCGACAGCACGCGCTGCGGCTGCTGCAGTGCCATCTGCAGGGCGACGGCGCCTCCATAGCTGTGGCCGACGAGATGAAAGCCCTGGTTGGGTGCGAACGGCAAGCCGGCCAGCACGCCGTTGGCTTCGACCGACAGCTGGCTGGGCATCAGCTCCGGCCAGTCGGGTCGGCCGCCATGGCCGTAGAGATCGGGCGTGTGCCACTGCCAGGCGTCACCACCCCGGGCAACGAGGCGGCGCCATTGCTTGCCGCTGGCGGCGCTGGAGTGCAGGCAGACGACGGGGGTGGCGTGGGGCTCGGTCATGGCGATCTCCGGTGTGTGGCGGCATCCTCCGGTGCCCGTGTTTCAAGCGGGCTGCGGAGGGCCGGGCGTTTGTTTCATTCGTTTCAGGCCGCCGCGCCGGAGCTCGACGCAGGGGATCACGAACCCACTCGCATGTAGGTATGGGCCTACCCGTGAGCAGGCAGCAGGCCGATGTTTGCTGCACTGCGGTGGCGCCTAGGCTGGGGCTCCCCAATCAACAGGAGCGCGCAATGAAGCACGCCAAGCATTTCTCGGCAACGGCCCTGGCCTGCGCGCTGGTGGCCGGCACGCCCTTCCTGGCCGAGCCAGCCCAGGCGCAGCAGCGCAGCAGCCAGGTGGCGATGCTGCGTGTGACGGGCTTCGACGTCGAACAGGTCGACCGCCTCGAGCCGGGCGCCGAGCTGAACTTCACGGTCTGGGGCACGCCGGGGGCAAACGTGCTGCTGCAGATCGACGGCAGCCGGCGCACGGTGCGCCTGGACGAGACCAGCGCGGGCCGCTATCAGGGCAGCTACATCATCGGCCGCTCGGACCGCATCGGGCCGGATTCGCGGGTGCATGCCAATCTGCGCCGTGACAACCGCGTCACGACGGCGCTGCTGGGCGAAGCGCTGCAGGCGGGCTGGCCGGTGCCGGGCGAGACGGCCCTGCGGCCGGAGATCCAGTCCATGGATGTTGTGCGCGAACGCGGCCGTGGCCGCGCCGAGGCGCTGCGCTACACCTTGCGTGGCACACCAGGTGGCCAGGCCTCCGTGCTGCTGCAGGGCAGCGATACGCGCAACATCGTCCTTGAGGAGATTCGCCCCGGCGAATATGCCGGCACCTATGTGCTGCCGCGCGGCGCCTGGGTGGATACCGAGCGGCCTTTGACGGCCCAGTTGCGCCTGGGGGACCGCAGCGTGCGCAGCAGCGTGCCCAATGCGTATGCCAGTGTGAACCTGCCGCCGCGCCGCGCCGAGGCCTGCTATGACTGCGCGACCGTGCAGGCCGTGAATGCCGTGCAGGTCGACGGCGAGGGCCGCGTGCTGGGCACGGTGGCCGGCGGCGTGCTGGGCGCGGTGGTGGGCAGCCAGTTCGGCAAGGGCGATGGCCGCACGGCCGCGGGCGTGGCCGGAGCAGTGGGCGGCGCGCTGCTGGGCCGCGAGATCCAGAAGCGCAACAGCGAGCGCACGCAGTATGAAGTGGTGGTGCGCACGAACGACGGCCAGCAGCGCACGGTTGTCTATGCCKACCCGCCGTCTTTCCGCGTGGGCGACACGGTGCGCGTCGTTGGCGACACGCTGGCGGCCTACCAGCGCTAGCGTCCAGGCGACGCGGTCGGGGGCGTGCGCTTCAACCGGTGTTGCGCAGCCCCGCGGCGATGCCGTTGATGGACAGATGGATGCCGCGCTGCACGCGCTCCATGGCCGGGTCGTCCGCCTGGGTGCGGCGGTAGCGGCGCATCAGCTCGACCTGCAGGTGGTTGAGCGGGTCGATGTAGGGGAAGCGGTGTTCGATGGAGCGGGCCAGCGACGGGTTGGCCGCCAGGCGCTTGTCGTCGCCGGTGATGAGGCTCAGCGCCGCTTGCGTGAGGTCGAACTCGGCGCGGATGGCCGTGAAGATGCGCTTGCCGAGCTTCTTGTCCTCCACCAGTTCCACGTAGYGCTCGGCCAGGGCCAGGTCGGTCTTGGCCAGCACCATGTCGAGGTTGGACAGCAGCGCGCGGAAGAAGGGCCAGCCCTTGAGCATGCGCTTGAGCAGGGCCAGGTTCTTGGCGCGCTGTGCCGGCTCTTCGCCGAGGAAGGCCTCCACGCCGGAGCCGAAGCCGCACCAGCCGGGCAGGGCGACGCGGGCCTGGCCCCAGGAAAAGCCCCAGGGGATGGCGCGCAGGTCTTCGATGGCGCGCGTAGCCTTGCGTGAGGCCGGGCGTGAGCCGATGTTCAGCTCGGCGATCTCGCGGATGGGCGTGCTGGCGAAGAAGTAGTCGGCAAAGCCCGGCGTGCCGTAGACGAGACCGCGGTAGGCGTCGAAGCTCGCGTCCGACAGCGCCTGTGCAGCCTGCAAAAAGCCCTTGGGCGCGCTCTGCGTCGGATGCAGCAGCGTGGCCTCCAGCGTGGCGGCCACCAGCGTTTCCAGGTTGCGCCGGCCGATCTCCGGGTGGGCGTACTTGGAGGCGATGACCTCGCCCTGCTCGGTCAGGCGGATCTGGCCGTTCACGGTGCCGGGAGGCTGGGCCAGGATGGCCTGATAGCTCGGGCCGCCGCCGCGGCCGACGGTGCCGCCACGGCCGTGGAAGAGGCGCAGCGTGATGGGGCCGACGCGCTTCAATTCGTCGAACAGCTCGACCAGCGCGATCTCGGCGCGGTAGAGCTCCCAGGACGAGGTGAACATGCCCCCGTCCTTGTTGCTGTCCGAGTAGCCCAGCATGATGTCCTGCTCGCCGCTCGAACGGTCCACCAGGCCGCGCACGCCGGGCAGGGCGTAGAACTCGCGCATGATGTCCGGCGCGACGCGCAGGTCGCCAATGGTCTCGAACAGCGGCACGATGATGAGGTCGCTGACCGCATACTCGGTCAGCACGCCGCGCAGCAGGCCGGTTTCCTTCAGCAGCAGGGCCACTTCCAGCAGGTCGGACACCGACTCGGTGTGCGAAATGATGTAGTGGCGCAGCGCCTCGCGGCCGAAGCGGGCCAGGGCCTCGCGGGCGGCTTCGAAGGTGGCGAGTTCGAACAGCGTCTTGTCGGTATAGCTCGCGCCGATGACGCGCAGCGGGCGGGCGTCGTTGAGCAGCTTCAGCAGCAGTTCGCGCTTGGCGGCTTCATCGAGCGCCGGGTAGTCGGCCTCGATCCGGGCCGTGGCCAGCAACTCCGCCAGCACCAGCTCGTGCTGGTCGCTGCTCTGGCGCAGGTCCAGCGTGGCGAGGTGGAAACCGAACACCTGCACGGCGCGGACCAGCGGGCTCAACCGCGGTGCGATCAGCGCTTCGGCATGGTGGCTCTTCAGCGAGGCCTCGATGATGCGCAGGTCGGCCAGCAGCTCATCGGGTGTGCGATAGGGGTCTTGCGGCGCGACGGCATGGCGCAGCGCCTCGGTGCCGGTCAGCGCATGCAGGGTGGCGGCCAGGCGGGCATACATGCCCGTCAGCGCACGGCGGTAAGGCTCGTCCATGCGATGGACGTTCTGGTCGGGGCTGCGCTCGGCGAGCTTCTGCATGTCGGCAGAGACGCCCGTCAGGTGCAGCGAGATGGACAGCTCCGCGCCCAACTCGTGCAGCTCGGTCAGGTAGTGGCGCAGCGCCACCTCACTCTGGCGCTGCATGGCGCGCTTGAGCGTCACGGCGCCGACGTTGGGGTTGCCGTCGCGGTCGCCGCCGATCCAGTTGCCCATGCGCAGGAAGCTGGGCAGTTGCTCGCCGGGCAGGTGCTCCTCCAGCTCGGCATAGAGCTTGGGAATCTGACGCAGGAAGGTGGACTGGTAGTAGGAGAGCGCGTTCTCGATCTCGTCGGCCACCGTCAGCTTGGAGTAGCGCAGCATGCGCGTCTGCCAGAGTTGGGTGATGCGGGCGCGCAGCAGGCCCTCGGTGTCGCGCAGCTCACGCTCCGTGCCCGCGCGGTCGCGAGCTTCCAACAGGCCGGCCACGGCGCGCTCGGCGTCCAGGATGCTCTTGCGCTGCACCTCGGTCGGATGGGCTGTCAGCACCGGCGAGATGAAGCCGCGCTTGAGCACCTCGGCGATCTCGGTCGGGCGGATGCCGGCCTCGTGCAGATGCTCCAGGCAATAGGCCAGCGAGCCGGGCTGCAGGCTGCCGGCTCGCTCGTGCACGTCGCGGCGGCGGATGTGGTGACGATCCTCGGCGATGTTGGCCAGATGCGAGAAATAGCTGAAAGCGCGGATGACGCTGACGGCCTGCTCGCCGGACAGGCTCTTCAGCAGCTTGTCGAAGCGCTTGCCGGCTTCCTTGTCGTGCTTGTGGCGATAGGCCACCGACAGCTGGCGGATGCGCTCGACCAGCTCGTAGGCCTCGCGCCCCTCCTGTTCGCGGATGACGTCGCCGAGGATGCGCCCGAGCAGCCGGATGTCGGCCACCAGCGGTTCATTCTTGTCGGCCTTTTTGTCGATCTCTTGGCGGGCAGGAGCGGCTCGTGAGGGCATGGCAGGTCGTCCGAGAAGGAATTGCTATAGGAGAAGTAACCAAGTTACCTCTCCGTGACTCTAGCAGTTTCTTCTCAGGAGCGGACCCCTTCACTGTGCCGCCGGCGCTGTCGCGAAACCGTCGCTGAGCGTGCGCAGGAAGGCGACAACGTCGGTCACGTCCTGGGCGGTCAGGGTCGGCGGCTGGCCGGCGCGCCGGAAGGGTGCGCCTTGCTGGACATTGCCGTGGTAGAGGGCGGGCAGGTCGTTGTAGACCAGGGCCTGTCCGTTGACGGTCGGGTACCAGCGCGCCGGATCGAGGTCACGCGTGGCGTAGAAGGCGACGGCGTCTTCGAGTGCGGCGAAGCGGGCGTTGTGGAAGTACGGTCCCGTCAAGGCGACGTTGCGCAGCGTCGGCGTGCGGAACATCCCGCACAGGTCGGCGCGGCCAGCGAGGTCGCTGCGGGCGCACAGGCCGAGATCGAAGAAGGCCGGATTGGCGGTGGCCTGGCTCTGGTTGCGCGGCACGCCGAGGGCGTGATAGCTGAAGTTGGTGAACAGGGCGCGGTTCAGGCCTGGCTGGATTTGAACAGGCCGGCTGTCATGGCAGCTGGCGCAGTTGCCGCGCTGCGGGTCGTTGAACAGATTGAGGCCGCGCTGCTCCTGGGCGGTGAAGGTGGTGCGGCCGTCCTGGACCGCGTCGAACTTGCTTGTGAACGGATGGAACCTGGCGTCATCGGCCTGGTAGCGGGCGAGTGCGGTGACGGCGGCGTCGACCAACTGGTTGTCAGTCGCGGCGGCCGGCAGATTGGCTGCGGCACGCAGGTCGGCCGAATAGGGCAGGGCGCGCAACCGGGTTGCCAGCGCGGCGACGTCGGCATTGGCCATCTCGTCAGCATTGAACAGTGGCCCGCGCGCCTGCTCGCTGCGGTTGTTGGCGCGGCCATCCCAGAACAGCCCGCCGCGCGGCCGGCCCTGGGCGTCAAACCCAAAGGCGCCGGCCTGATCGAGGTAACGAGCGCTGGGCGAACTGCGCAGGCCCTGGTGGGTGCCGTCGGTACCACCCAGGGGCAGGAAGCTGCCGGTTGCATCCGAATGGCCGCGCGCCTCGACGTGGCAGCTGGCGCAAGCCAGCTTGCCGCTGGCGGAGAGGCTGACCTCCTCGAACAACCGGTCGCCGACCTGGGCCAGCGTCGGCACGGGAACGGGCGCTGGCAAAGGCGTGCGGGGTGGGCGCTGGGCGGCGGCATCGGCGCTGGCGTCGGCAGCGGCGCCGCCAGCGCCGCCGCCGCAGCCAGCGAGCAGGCAGAGCAGCATTGCGGGCAGCAGGATGTGGCGGGCGGGCATGGCGGTCTCCTTCGTTGGCATGCCGCGAGCTTCCCGGCCGAGCGTGGGCCCAGCATGGAGAAACTGTGGAGGCCGGCTCCACAGTTGCCCGGCAAGATGCGCGCATGCGTCTTGTCCACCAGTTGTCTCTGCTTCTCATCACCATCGCGCTGGCGGCCGTCGCGGCCGTGGCCGGTCAAGTGGTCTGGAATCTGCGCGCCGGCTTCAGTGACTATCTGCAGGCTCAGGACGGCGAGCACCTGACGCGACTGATGGAAGCCGCCGAGCGAGACCTGGCCCGGCGCGGCGGGGCGCCGCAGGACTGGCGCCCGGCGCTGCGTGACTGGCTGGACACCGTGCGCGTGTCGACGGGGCATGGCGGCCCTGCTGAAGGACCACCGCCGGGCGGCCGGTCCGACGATCCGCCGCCACCGGAGCGTGGCGATCCCGAGGGCCGCCGTCCGCCGCCTGACCCGCGCCGCGACCCACCACCGCCGCGCCGCGATCCTTCCAATTTCGGCCCACGCGTCGTTGTGCTGGCTGCCGATGGCATCACCCCGCTGGCGGGCCGCCGCGAGACGCTGGGCCGCCCCGGCCAGACCCGCGCCATCAAGCTCAATGGCCAGACGCTGGCCGTGCTGCGGCTGGCGGAACGTGCCGGGCCGGCCGAGGGGGTGGACGCCAGTTTCCTGCGACGGCAGTACATCGGCTTGGGCGTTGTGGTCGGGGGTGTCCTCATCGTGGCCTTGGTGCTGGCACGGCTGCTCGCCGTGCGCTGGGCGCGGCCATTGGCCGAGGCCCAGGTTGCGGCACGGCGGATCGCGGCGGGCGAGTTCGACGTGCGCCTGCCCGCGCCCCGCGATGGCGGCGGTGCCAGCGAGATCACAGGCCTGCACGCGGACATCAACGGCATGGCCGAGGCGCTGCAGCGACTGGAGAGCAGCCGCCAGCGCTGGATCGCCGAGCTGTCCCACGAGTTGCGCACGCCGCTGGCCGTGCTGCGTGGCGAGGTCGAGGCGCTGGTGGACGGCATACGGCCGCTGGACAGCGCGGCGCTCACCTCGCTGCAGGAAGAGATCAAGCGCCTGTCCCGCCTGGTTGAAGACTTCCACCTGCTGGCTACCTCCGAGCTGCGGTCCCTGCCTTGCGAATTCGAGCCCGTGGCGCCGGTTGCGCTGCTGCAGGCGGCCCTTGAGCGCATCGCGCCGCGTGCCAGGGCGCGGGGCCTGGTCATTGAGGCGCCTCTGCCGCAGGTGCTGCCGGCCGCGTACTGGGACGCAGTGCGAATCTCTCAACTGCTGGCCAATCTGCTTGAGAACAGCCTGCGCTACACCGAGGCTCCCGGCCTGCTGCAGGTGTCCGCGCGCTCGCTGGGCACGGCCATCGAGATCCGCATCGAAGACACACCGCCCGGCGTGGCGGAGGCCGAGCTGGACCGCCTGTTCGACCCGCTCTACCGTGTCGACCCCTCGCGCAGTCGCGCCTTTGGGGGCTCGGGCCTGGGCTTGGCCATCGCCCGTGCCATCGCGCTGGCCCATGGCGGTCGCCTGCACGCCGAGGCCTCGACGCTGGGCGGCCTGGCCATGGTGCTGACACTGCCGCTCAAAMCCGAGGGAAATGGCCTATGAGCGATCTCATCCTGATCGTCGAGGACGAGCCCAAGCTGGCGGCCCTGGTGCGGGACTATCTGCAGGCCGCCGGCTACCGCAGCGAATGGCTGGCCGATGGCCGCCAGGCGCTGGAGAGGCTCAAGACCGGCCCGATGCCGGCGGCGGTGCTGCTGGACGTCATGCTGCCCGGGCTGGACGGCCTGGAGGTCTGCCGCGCCGTGCGCATGTTCAGCGACGTGCCCATCCTCATCAACAGCGCCCGTGTCGAGGAACTGGACCGGCTGCTTGGCCTGGAACTCGGCGCGGACGACTACGTCTGCAAGCCCTTCAGCCCGCGCGAACTCGTGGCCCGCGTGAAGGCCCTGCTGCGCCGCGCCCAGGGACGGCTGGCGCCGGCCACACTGGTGCCGGCGGGTGGCGGCTTTGCGGTGGATGAGGCGGGCCAGCGCATCGTCTGGCAGGAGCAGGCGCTGTCGTTGACGCCGGTGGAGTTCCGCCTGTTGCGCCAGCTGCTGCAACAGCCGGGGCGCGTTTTCGAACGGTCCCAACTGCTGGATCTCATCCACGAGGACTTCCGCGACGTGTCCGACCGGGTTGTCGACAGCCATATCAAGAACATCCGCCGCAAGCTGGCGGCGCTGGAGCCAGCCCAGGAATGCATCGCTTCGGTGTACGGCGTGGGCTACCGACTGGACCTGGCCTGAGCCTGCTTTCTCCACTGCGTTGCTTTTGGACAACTCATCACGGGCGCCGTACCTGCACTGAAACCAGAGGCACCCCTCTGGTGCCCAAGTGAACCATCTTGGGCTTTCTGTCCCCATTCCGGGAAAACCAGACTGCGCACGCAATTGAATCCTCCGCCACATTGGGATATTGTTGACAGCGTTGTCTATTTGAATTGACCCGCAGATCGATGTGCTCTTGGCAAGGATGCTGAGATCGCTACCAAAGCTCATCCCCGATGGTTGCGCGCAAGCGCACGATTCGCTGTCCGGCCACCCCGGAAAGAGCTGCTTTCGCAGGTGTTGTTGATTGCGCACACGGCAAGATCAACTCGCGTAAACCCCAGGAGTCATGGGGAGGCCAAAACGTACAGTACGCAGGCGCCTGCAACGGGCACTCTCTTTTTTGAGGAGTGCTGGTAACGCTACCAAGTGCTGGCATCAGCGGGCCATAGAGTCGTCATCAATCGGCGCTACAGCCGCTTAAAGCAAGTAAGGAGACAAATGAAACACCCTCAGATTTCCAAAGTTCGGCGTGGTCCCGTGCGGTCCATCCGGCTCAAGCCCGTTGCGTGGGCCTCGTCGATCGCGTTGCTCACGGGTGCCGCTGCGGTACATGCTCAGCAGGCTGGCGCTGCGGCGCCTGCATCTGCGGCGTCGGCTGCTGCCAACTCCCTGGAGACCGTGGTCATCACGGGTATTCGCCGGTCCCTTGACAGCGCTGTCACCCTGAAGCGCGATTCGCGCGGCTTGGTCGATGGCATCGTGGCTGAAGACATCGGCAAGTTCCCGGACACCAACCTGGCCGAGTCGATGCAGCGCATCGCCGGCGTGTCCATCGACCGGAACATGAGCGGTGAAGGCTCGCAAGTCACCGTTCGCGGCGTCGGCCCGCAGTTCAACATGGTGCTGCTGAACGGCCGGCAGATGCCGACCTCCAATGGTGCCGGCCGCGCCTTCGACTTTGCCAACCTGTCCTCCGACGCAGTTTCCGCGCTGGAGGTGTACAAGACCGCTCGTGCCTCGTCGCCGACGGGCGGTATCGGCGCCACCATCAACGTCAAGACGGCCCGCCCGCTGGATGTGCGCGAAACCATCGCCAGCATCGGCATCAAGGCCAACTATGACGAGTCGATCGGCCGCCTGCCGGGCGAGATTGCGGGCTCGAAGGTCACGCCAGAAATCTCCGGCATCTACAGCACGTCCTTCGGGGACCGCACGCTCGGCATCTCGATTAGCGGCAACTACTCGAAGCGCAACTCGGGCTCCAACAACGCGTTCACCGGCAACGGCTGGCAAACACAGCCGATTACGAACGGTGCCGCCGGTACGGCGTATGACGGTGTTCCGGCCGGCAACCTGAAGAACTTCCCGACCAGCGGCTATGTGACGCACACGAATGACGTGCGTTACCGCGTGACCGATCTGGAGCGCGAGCGCATCAACGGTCAGGCCGTTCTGCAGTTCGCCCCGACGAAGGAACTGAAGTTCACGCTGGACCACACGATTGCCATCAACGCGACCAAGCAGAACGCCATTGAGAACTCCTCCTGGTTCGGCCCCTCGTATTCGGGCCCGTTGAATGGCCAGCCGCCCACGACCTTCACCGCCACGGGCCAGGTCTACGACCCGATCATCCAGACGGCCACCTGGGACGGCACGCACGACTTCGCGATGTACGCTGCCCAGCAGGCGGTCAAGACCAAGCTGAACTCCACCGGTTTCAATGCGGCATGGAAGGTCAGCGAGAAGCTGAACATCGATCTCGACGCTCACCATTCGACGTCCCGGACCAATCCGGACAGCCCTTATGGCGACACCAACGTCATTGACCTGGCAATGTTCAACCAGGGCAACACGACGATGTACTACGACCAGAAGTTCCCGGTCATGCAGTCGCCCGGCTTGAAGTACGACTCCAGCAAGACCACCGTCACGGGCTCGCAGTTCACCAACAACATTTCCTATCAGGACGTCGATCAGGTCCAGGCCAGCGGCACCTACAAGCTCAGCGCCGACGACAAGCTGCTCGCCGGCCTCGGTTTCACCAAGCTGAAGAATCGTTCCGCCGGCTCGAACAACTTCCACGGCGACTGGGGTGGCATCGGCCCGCAAGGCTCGTTCAAGGACATGACCGTCGCCCAGTACAACATCGCCAGCTTCTACGGCCGGATTCCTGGCAGCAGCGACGCGCGCCAGTTCCCGACGTTCTTCGTGCCGAACTTCGACCAACTGCGTGCGCAGGCCGTCAAGAACGCGCAGTCGTATCGTCCGACGTCGCTCCCGCCGGGCAATCCGCTGAGCGCGGCGGAGGCAGATGCCTACTTCAAGCCGTATACCGACTTCACCAACGGAAACGATTGGCGCACCACCGAGAAGTCGACCGCGGCCTACGGTCAGTGGGACCACTCGTTCGACACGTCCATCCCGATGAACCTGTCGGTCGGTCTGCGCTATGAGCAGACGAAGATCACGTCCTCGTCACAAGTCACCTCCTACAACGCCACCACCTGGTATGCGGAAAACGAGGTGAGGCTCGATGGCGCAACCACGACCTTCGGTACCAAGGACGGCAAGTACAGCTATTGGCTGCCCAGCATCGACTGGGATGCCGACCTGACGTCCGATATCAAGGTGCGCGCGAGCTACGGTGTCAACATCGGTCGCCCGAACTTCGGCGACATGCTGGGCGGTGTCGCTCTGAACGCGAACTCGGGCCGCTACAACATCCACGGCGCCGGTTCGACCGGTGACCCGGCACTGAAGCCGCTGAAGTCCAAGAACTTGGACCTGTCTGCCGAGTACTACTACGCCAAGTCGTCGTATGTGGCAGCGGGCGCCTTCTACAAGAAGGTATCCGACTTCTTCACCACGAAAACGGTTCAGCAAACGTTCGCCGGCCTGAACCAGCCTGCCAGTGGCACGTATTTCGACGCTGCCCRGGCGTCGGGTATTCCTGCTGACAGTCCCAAGCTGCTGCGCAACTACATCTTCAAGAACTACAACGGCCAGCCGGGCGTCACGGTCACCGATGCCAGTGACCCGAACTTCCTGAAGGGCAACATTGCGGGCACGGTCCCCGGCGCCCAGCCGCTGATCTTCGACATCACGACGCCGTCMAATGCCGGTGGCGACAACATCAAGGGCCTGGAGTTCAACTTCCAGCACATGTTCAGCACCAGTGGCTTCGGCGTCTCGGGCAACTACACGCTGGTCCGCAGTGGCCTGAAGTACCGCAACGACGCGTCAAGCACCGATGTGCAGTCCCCTCTGGTGGGTGTCAGCGATTCCGCCAACGTGGTGGGCTTCTACGAAAACGACCAGTGGTCGATTCGTGCCGCCTACAACTGGCGCGATTCGTTCCTCTTGGGTAACGACAACGGCAACAACCCGCGGTACACCGAGGCCTATGGGCAGGTGGACGCGTCCATCGGCTACAAGATTGGCAAGAACCTGACCCTGCAGGCCGACTTGCTGAACTTGAACGATGGCTACATCCGCACCCACGGCCGCAGCAAGAACGAGATCATCTCCGCCATCCAGACGGGCCGCCGTTACCTGGTCGGTGCTCGCTATCGCTTCTGAGCGATGAGCACCGCCGCCCGGTAAACGCCCCTCGGGGCCGTTCGCCGGGCGACCCAGATTGGCCGAGGCGGGCGCGCAACGCCCACCTCGGCCAAATTTCCTTTCAGAATTCCTCGGCCTTTGCGGCGTGCCCGGCACCCGCACGGCCATACTTTGCGGGATGAGTTCCGAGGTGACGACAGCCGTTCGACGTATCGTGGTGCTGGGGGGAGGCTCGGCCGGTTGGTTGACGGCTGCGACCCTGGCGGCGGAACTGGGCGGTGACGGCCCCGACGCGCTGCAGATCACGCTCATCGAATCCCCCGACGTGCCCTCCATCGGCGTGGGCGAGGGCACCTGGCCGACGATGCGCGCCACGCTGCATCGCATCGGCCTCAGTGAAGTCGACCTGATCCGCGAATGCGACGCAGCCTTCAAGCAGGGCTCCTGCTTCGACGGCTGGCTGTACGGCGGAGCCGGTGATCGCTACTACCACCCCTTCACGTTGCCTCACGGCCATGGCGAGGCCGACCTGGCAGGCGCATGGCTGCAGGCGGGCGGCGAGCACGCGTTTGCCGAAAGCGTGGGTGCGCAGCCGCATGTGTGCGACGCACGCCTGGCGCCCAAGCAGACGACGACGCCGGAGTTCGGCGGCGTCCTCAACTACGGCTACCACTTCGATGCCGTCAAGCTCGGCCACCTGCTGCGCCGGCATGCGACGACGGTGCTCGGCGTCCACCACGTGGTGGACCACTTCACCGCCGTGCGCTCGCAGGAGAACGGCGACATCGCGGCGCTGACGACCCGTGGGCACGGCGACATCGAGGGCGACCTCTTCATCGACTGCTCGGGCCTGGCCAGCCTGTTGCTGGGCCAGCATTACGGCGTCAAGCTGCGCTCCGAGAAGGGCGTTCTCTTCAACGACAGCGCGCTGGCCGTGCAGGTGGCGCATGCCGATGCGCAGGCACCGCTGGCCTCCGCGACCATCTCCACCGCGCATGCCGAGGGCTGGACCTGGGACATCGGCCTGCCCACGCGGCGCGGCATCGGCTTGGTGTTTTCAAGCGGCCATACCGACGATGCCGCCGCCGAGCGCGCGCTGCTGGGCCATCTGCAGCGCAACGGGCTGTCGCTGGGCGACGCAACGCCACGCCGGCTGAGCTTCAGCCCCGGCTACCGCGAGCATTTTTGGCATCGCAACTGCGTCGCCGTCGGGCTGTCTGCCGGCTTCATCGAGCCGCTGGAGGCGTCCGCGCTGGCGCTGGTCGAACTGTCGGCCGCGATGATCCGCGACGAGATGCCTGCCAATCGCGCCGACATGGACCTCGTCGCCAAACGCTTCAACGAGGCCTTCGCCTACCGCTGGTCGCGCATCATCGACTTCCTGAAGCTGCACTATGTGCTGAGCCGCCGCGACGACGCGGACTACTGGCGCGAGCACCGCAGCGCAGCGACGCAACCCGAGTCGCTGCGCGAACTGCTGCAGCTCTGGGCTCACCGCGCGCCGTCGCGCAACGACTTCTATCGCAACGAAGAGGTCTTCCCCGCCGCGAGCTACCAGTACGTGCTCTATGGCATGCATTTCAAGCCCGCGCTGCGGGCCCCGCGTGCCGACCAGCGGACCCAAGCCGAAACCGGCCTCAAGGACGTGACGACAATCACCCGGCGGTTGCTGGGCGGCCTGCCCCGCCACCGCGATCTCATCCAACACATCCGCGAGCACGGCATGCCGCCGGCCGCTTGATTTCCAGAGCCCATCCATGCCGCAACTGCTCAACAACATCCAGCACAAGGACCTGCGCGTCATCACCCAGCGTGGCGCGCAATGGGGCGACGACATCATGTCGGCGCCCGTCACGGTGGACGAGTTCCGCAAGCTCCAGGCGCATTACCCCATCGTCTTCCAGCCCGATGGCAAAGGCGGCTTMGCGCCGGCGGCGCTGTTCGGCCTGCAGGAGGGGGAGAACCTGTTCCTGAACGAGCAGGGCTGGGATGCCGACTACCTGCCGCTGTCCGTGCAGCGCCTGCCGTTCTCCATCGGCATCGCCGATGACGAGCTGCGCATGATGGTCGACATGGACAGCAAGCGCGTCAGCCTGGGCGCCGAGGGCGAGGCCGTGTTCCTGCCGCATGGCGGCACGACCGACTTCACCGAGAACGCGAACTCCGTGCTGCGCACGCTGCATGAGGGCTTAGAGGCCACGACCGACTTCATCCAGACGCTGATGAAGTACGAACTGCTCGAGTCCTTCGTGCTCGACGTGGAGCGCCCTGACGGCTCGCATGGTCAGCTGGCGGGCTACTACATCCTCCAGGAGGAGCGCCTCGCCGCGTTGGACGCCAGCACCGTCGGCCTGCTGCACCAGGCCGACTACCTGCAGCCTATCTACATGGCCATCGCGTCGCTGTCCAACTTCACCAAGCTGATCAAGCGCCACCTCGCACGGGAGGTCTGAGCAGGATGTTGGAGCGCAGTGATGTGAGCGCCGAAGCGATCCCGGCAGACGTGCTCCAGTCCACCCAGCCCGTGCTGATGCGCGGCTTGGTCGGGCGCTGGCCGCTGGTGCAGGCCGCGCAGCGGTCCGACGCCGATTTTTGCGACTACCTGCGCGGCTTCGGCGCCGACACGCGCCTGGCCCTCTGGCGCGGCGCACCGGAGATCGGCGGGCGCTTCTTCTACAACGCCGACTTCACCGGCTTCAACTTCCGGCACGAGACCCACACCTTCGGCGCGCTGCTGGACGAGCTGCTGGCCGGCACGCCGGACGCCCTCTACCTCGGCTCCACCGGCATCGACCACTGCTTTCCCGGCCTGCGCCCGCCCAACGACCTGCCTGCGCTGGCGCCCTTCAACCCGCATGCGAGCATCTGGCTCGGCAACCGCATGCAGGTAGCCACGCATTTCGACCTGCCGGACAACCTTGCCTGCGTCGTCGCCGGTCGGCGCCGCTTCACGCTCTTCCCGCCCGAGCAGGTGGCCAACCTCTACGTCGGTCCGCTGGACCTGACGCCCGCTGGCCAGCCGATCAGTCTCGTCGACCACGCGCGGCCCGACCTCGTGCGTTTCCCGCGATACGCGCAGGCGCTGGAGCATGCGCAAACCTTCGAGTTGCTGCCAGGCGATGCGCTCTTCATCCCCAGCCAGTGGTGGCATGGCGTGGAGTCGCTGGAGCCCATCAGCGCGCTCGTCAACTTCTGGTGGCGGCAGTCCCCGGCCTTCATGGACGAACCGATCAACACGCTGTTGATGGCCTTGCTGTCGCTGCGCGACCTGCCGCCGGCCCAGCGCGATTCCTGGCGCGCGCTGTTCAACCACTACGTCTTCGACGCTGACGAAACGACGGCGGCCCACATCCCGCCCGCCGCGCGCGGCATCCTCGCGCCGATGACCGACAACAGCGCCCGCCAGCTGCGCTCGATGCTGCAGAACCGACTCAAACGATGAGCTCATCCACGACCATGACCACCGCTCCCAAACCCATCCGTCGCGTCGTCATCGCCGGTGGCGGCACCGCCGGCTGGATGGTGGCCGCGGGCCTGTCCAAATGCCTGGGCAAGCATTACGACATCCGGCTCGTCGAGTCCGAGGAGATCGGCACGGTCGGCGTTGGCGAGGCCACGATCCCGACGCTGCACATCCTGCACGAGATCCTGGACCTGGACGAGCGCGAGTTCATCCAGGCCACGCAGGCCACGTTCAAACTCGGCATCAGCTTCGAGAACTGGCGCAACGTCGGCGAGAACTACTTCCACTCCTTCGGCAAGACCGGCAAGGGTCACTGGACGGCCGGCTTCCACCATTTCTGGCTGGAAGGCCGCAAGCGTGGCCTGGCGAGCGACTACGGCGACTACTGCCTGGAGCTGCGCGCCGGGCTGGACAACCGCTTCGCGACGCTGCCCGACAACGGCATCAACTACGCCTATCACTTCGACGCGACGCTCTACGGCCAGTACCTGCGCCGCTTCTCCGAAGCGCTGGGCGTGCAGCGCATCGAAGGCAAGATCGCCAAGGTCCACACCGATGCCGCCAGCGGCGACATCACCGGCCTGCAACTCGATGGCGGCGCGCTGATCGAAGGCGACTTCTTCATCGACTGCACCGGCATGCGCGCGTTGCTCATCGGCGAGACGCTGGGCGTGCCCTACGAAAGCTGGTCGCACTGGCTGCCCTGCGATAGCGCCCTGGCCGTGCAGACCACGCTGGTCGGCGAGCCCGTGCCCTACACCCGCGCCATCGCCCACCCTTGGGGCTGGCAGTGGCGCATCCCGCTGCAGCACCGGGTCGGCAACGGCGTCGTGTTCAGCAGCAAGCACATCAGCGACGACGACGCGAAAGCGGCGCTGCTCGCCAACATCGAGGGCGAGGTGCTGCGCCAGCCGCGCGTCATCAAGTTCACGCCCGGCCAGCGCGAGCAGGTTTGGAAGAAGAACTGCGTCGCCATCGGCCTGGCCAGCGGCTTCCTGGAGCCGATCGAATCCACCAGCATCCACCTGATTCAGAAGGGCCTGACCCGGCTGATCGAGCTGTTCCCGACCGATGGCGTGCGCCAGAGCGATATCGACGAGTACAACCGGCAGACGCAGGAGGCGATCGAGGTCGTGCGCGACTTCATCATCCTGCACTACCACGTCAACAACCGCACGGACTCGGCCTTCTGGCGTGACTGCCGCGAGATGGATGTGCCGCCGCTGCTCAAGCACCGCATCCAGCATTTCCGCGACACCGCCCGCATCATGCTGAACCAGGGCGAGCTGTTCGCCGAGAACTCCTGGGTGCAGGTCATGATGGGGCAGGGCATCACGCCTGCCAGCCACCACCCCATCACGCGCAACATGGACAACCGCAACCTCGCGGAGTTCCTCGGCGACATCCGCAAGGATGTGGCGCGCACGCTGATGAAGCTGCCAAAGCACCAGCAGTTCATCGACGGCTTCTGCCCCGCACCCAAGCTCGACCTGGTCACGAACAAGCCTGTCGTCGGCCCCGAGCTGCGCATCAACCCCAACGCCCGTCTGGAGACGGTGCAGCTGTCCAACGGCGCGACGGTCTACGTGGTCGACGACTTCGCGCAAGACCCCGAGGCCCTCGTGGCGCTTGCCCAGGCCCAGGCCGGCCAGTTCGAGGCGCCCGCGGGCCATCCCTATCCCGGCCCGCAGCTGGCACTGCCGGACGGCATCGCCGGCGCACTGGGGGGCTATTTCGAACAGCACCTGCGCCCCCGRCTGGGTGCCGGCCCGGGGCTGGGCATGTTCGGCCGCTTCTCGCGTGTCACCCAGGACGCCACGACGCTGGACCCGCGCCAGCGCATCTGCCACCGCGACGACTCCGCCATCGGGCCGGGCGAGGTGATCTCGGCATCCGTGCACTACCTGTTCAAGGACGAGCAACTGGGGGGCACCGTGTTCTTCCGTTCGCTGATGTCCGACGCCGAGACGCGCCAGTTCATGCGCGACTCCAACACGCTGAACGGCAGCGCCTTCAGCGACAAGTACGGCATCGCGCCCGGCTACATGACCGAGAGCAACCGCTACTTCGAGGTCATCGGCCGGATACCCGCCAAATGGAACCGCGCCATCTTCTACAG
>NZ_JBFUMO010000051.1:0-20611 GCF_054049355.1 Roseateles sp. P5_E11
GCGTCCGGCGGCGACATGRCTCACTATCCAGGCCATGGCCACGTCAGCCCGCTTCAAGTTCACCGCCACGCTCGTGGTGTCGGTGCTGGCGTGCGTCCTGACGCTTTTCGTGCCCGGCGAGGACGACGCGCCCGGCAGCGCGACCCACACTGCCGGCCTGTTGCCGCCGCCCCAGCGCTGAATTCCAGCCGCCAAGGCGTGACAAACGGCGCCACCTGGGCCTTCCTCGAAAGGCCTGTTCGCGAAGCGGACACTCACTGGCCCGATGATGTGCGACTTTGAAGTAGCGCACGTCCCCCGAAGATGAACGAGCTGTTGACCTGGCCCCTGGCCGCCGTGGCGGTCGCCGTCGTGCTGTTCCTGCTGTGGCTCGGCCGACGCCGGCAACAAAAGTCCCGTGCCGACGCCCGGCGCCGCGAAGCCGAGCGCCTCACGCTGGCACGGGCCGAATATGCGACTCGCGCCCCGCGCGTACCCGCCGAATCCGCCCGCCAGCAGGCCGACGATCAGGCCCTGCGCGAGGTCGAGGCCGCCGTGTCCCAGCGCCTGGGCCAGCAGCGTGCCGAGGAAGAACAGCTGGAGGCCGAGCGGGCACGCGTCGAGCACGAAGAAGCCCTCCGCTTCGAGGCCCAGGCCCAGCGCCTGGCAGAACAACGTGCCGAGACACAACGGCGCGAAGCCGACGAGCAGGCCGCTCGCGAGGCCGCCGAAGCCGCAGAGGCCGAACGGCTGGCGCAGGAACGCGCCGAGGCTGAGCGCCTCGCCCAGGAAGCCGCCGCTCGCGAAGCCGAAGCACGCCGCCTGGCCGACCTGAAAGCCCAACAAGAGGCCGAAGCCGAACGCCAAGCCCGCGAACAGGCCGCCCGCGAGGCTGCCGAGCTGCAACGCCTGGAGGACGAACGCGCCGCCCGAGAAGCCGAGGCCCTCAGGCTGGCCGCCGAGCAGGCCGAGGCCGAGCGCGTGGCTGCCGCCCGGCGCCGGGCGGAGGAACAGGCCGCGCGGGAAGCCGCTGAAGCTGCTGCTGCTGCTGCCGCGGCGGCCCTGGCCACCCGCGAACTGCGGGCCGACGAAACCCTCGTCCTCGTCGCCGACGATTCCAAGATCGTGCGCGTCAAGATCAGCCGCCTGCTGACCGGCCAGACCTATCGCGTCGCGCTGGCCGAGAGCGGCGAGCAGGCACTGGAGTTGATGGCCGCCGAGCTGCCGCACCTCTTGATCACCGACGTCGAGATGCCCGGCATCGACGGCTTCGAGCTGACCCGCCAGGTGCGCGCCGCCGCTGTGACGGCCGACCTGCCCGTCGTCATGATCACGTCCTCCGACGACAAGCAGGCCGAGGCCGCCGCCGCCGGTGTGACCCAGCTGCTGGGCAAGCCCTATTCGGAAGAGGCGCTGATCGCCGCCATCGAGCGAGCCCGCCTCGCCGTCCGGGTGCCGGCCTAAATGGTGTGCCCCTCGCTCAGTCTTGCGCGCTGAACGCGAGCAAGCCTGATCGGTCCCCCGTGGGGACGGCGATGCTTACGGCATCCAGCCGCAAGCACATCGCCAACGCGGGCCGGCTCGGGAGCGGCCCAGCGCTCGGCCCGAACGCCCCGACCGTTCCTGATCATCGCGGCGTCGTGTTTCGCTGCACCTCGCGCGCCCAGCGCGGCGCCCATTGCAGCAGCGGCTCGATCGCCAACAGCAGTGAGCGCCCGTGGGGCGCCAACCGATAGCCACTGCCTGCGTCATGCTCGACGAGCAGGGCCTCGCGCAACTCCGCCAGGCGCTGGTTCAGCACCGAGGCCGACAAGTCACCACAGGCGGCCTGCAGCGCTCTGAAGTTCAGGCTGGCGTCCTCGGCGCGCAGCTCCCACAGGATGCGCAGCGTCCAGCGGCGGTGGAAGAGTTCCAGCGCGGCGTTGATCGCAACCTTGCCCGAGGCGGGCGTGTCCGCCATGGCCAGCTTTGCGAGGCGTTTTGTCGTCATGCTTTGATTTTAGAAGCAAGCTCGGCTAGAGTCCGCCTACCGCAACGCTTCTAAATTCGAAGCATGAACACACACACACCCCGCATTGCCCCGCAAACCCTGCCGCTGCCGCTCGACCTGGCCGAGCGCATGAACCGCCTGCTGCCGGCTGGCATGCCGCCGCCGCAGATCTTTTTGACCGTGGCGCGCCACGGCGAGCTGTTCAAGGAGATGGTGGACACCGGCTTCCTCGGTCCCACCGGCCTGGCGGACCGCAAGCGCCTGGCACCCATGCTGCGCGAGGCCGTCATCCTGCGCACCTGTGCCATGGCACGCTGCGCCTACGAGTTCAACCTGCACGAGCAGACGATCTCGCGCCGCATGGGCCTGAGCGATGCGCAGATCGCCGACCTACGCGAGGCCAAGCCCGATGCAGCGCTGTGGACGCCCGAGCTGGCGGCCGTGTTCCAGCTGGTCGATGGTCTCGTCCAGCACCTGGACGTCGACGACGCGACCTGGGCCAGGCTGCGCCGCCATTTCGACGAGGCCGCGCTGATCGAGATCACGCAGCTGGTTGGCCACTACACCGGCGTGGCGATGCTGGCGGCCCTGGCAAGGCCGGCTCCGGACAGCTATCGATAGCTATCGCTGGGGTCTCGCCCACGCCGCCGAACGCAGCTATCGTCAGGTGCCATGGACAAGCCTATGACACCTGACCCTCTGCTCCAAGGCGCCTGCCACTGCGGCGCCGTTCGCCTTACCTTGCCCTTTGCGCCCGAGAAGGCGACGAAGTGCAATTGCTCGATCTGCCGCCGCCTTGGCGGCCTGTGGGCCTACTACGAGCTCGGCACGGTGAAGGTCGAAGGGCATCCCGAACACACGGCCGAGTACGTCTGGGGTGACAAGACGCTGCGCAATATTCGCTGCGCCCATTGCGGTTGCTCGACGCATTGGGAGCCCCTTGTCGCCGAAGCCGGTGCCCGGCACGGCGTGAACCTGAACAACTTCGAGCCACGGCTGCTGCAGGACGTGCAGGTGCGGCGGTTTGATGGGGCGGACAGCTGGACGTTCGTGGATTGATGGCTGATGCGCCTCGCGGCCACTACCGGGCATCGGTGCGGGACTGCTTCCCGCAAGGCTGGCGAAAGTGCTGGGTGTGAATGGCCCAGGTGAATGCCGTCCTTGACGCATTCTTGTCGCCCCAGCTTCGAACCCTTATGAGAACCTAATGCCGGAAGCCCTAGATTGGCATCTCCGTCACAGATGGCACACCGGCACGTGGGCCAGCATCGACCATGCCGAATAGAGCAGATGACTACTGGTTCCCAGCCAAGCGCTATGGCTGGGGCTGGGGTGTCCCGAACACCTGGCAAGGCTGGGTGGTCTTGTCCGCCTTTGCGGCGCTGCTCTCTCTGGGCGCGATCTTCCGTGGGCAGCTAGGGCATCTGTTATTCATCGCGTATACCGTCGCGGTCTGCCTGGGGCTTGTCGCCGTGTGCTGGCTCAAAGGCGAGCCACCACGCTGGCGTTGGGGCGACAGATGAATGACCGATCCTCACCTGCCATGGACTCCATGAACGAAGAAGTTCAGCGGGAGCTCTCGCCCAGTGAAAAGCCCCTCTGGTGGGGGCAGCCCCGGCAAGGCGTGGTCGTCCGCGGGTCGGATGCCTTCACCATCCCCTTTAGCTTGCTGTGGTGCGGGTTCGCGGTCTTCTGGGAAGCCTCTGCACTCAGGGCGCCAAACACGCCAGCATTCTTTGTGCTGTGGGGTATTCCGTTCGTCCTCGTCGGCGTGTACTTCGTGGTCGGCAGGTTCTTTGTCGAGGCGCGCCAGCGCGCAAATACCTACTACGCCGTTACTTCAGAGAGGGTCATCATCGTCTCGGGCGTGTTCGCGCGGAAGGTGAAATCGCTCAGCCTCCRTACGCTCACTGATCTGTCCTTGTCTGAGGCCAGGTCAGGCGAGGGCACCATCACGTTTGGTGCTCAGCATCCCATGGCGGCCATGTTCGGCGGCATGCGTGGTTGGCCTGGGGCGGAACAGAACCTTGGTCCGAGTTTTGACCTCATCCTCAATGCGAAGAGCGTGTACGAAACCATCCGCAGTGCTCAGAGCGCTGTGAGATAGGACTCCTGGCGGGCCCGTCGAGCGCAGCTGCTCATGTCAGCGCCGCAGCCCCGACCAGCTCACCTCGTTGAGAAAGCTGACGTCCAGCTTCGCGGGTGACTGCGTGCGGTCGAGCAGGAACACGCTATCGCCGCGCGCCTGCAGGATCTTGCCCATGGCCAGCGTCAGCAACACCTCGACCACCGGCAGCCGCGGATAGCTGGACGTGACCCGCACGAGGTTCTTGCCAATGCGCGTCACCGTCACGGTCACGCCACTCCTGGACGAGCCCTTGGAGTCCGAGATCACGTCGCCCTCGTACGTGCCTTCGGCGGCATCGCCCAGGTCGGGCTTGCGGCGCGGCTCATCAGCAGCAACAGCGCGCAGCGTCCAGGGCGCCAGCAGTGCGGCGGCGGCGAGACGGACGACATCGGATCGGCGCTGGGTCATGGAACTTCTCCTTCGGGACGCAAGAGCCTGATGCTAACGACGCCCTTTAGACCTCGGCCATACAGCTCAAGATCGACGACGACGAGCAGCGCATGGCCTTCTTCGAAAAGTGCGGCCCGTCTGTGCGCCAGGTGCCGCAGATCTTCATCAACGACCAGCGCGTGGGTGGCGTGACCGGGCTGCAGGCGGCGTTTTTCCAGCTGAAGATCTGAACCCTTCTCCAGCGCCTTTCAGCGCTTCACCGCCGCCAGCAGCCGGCCAATGAATTCGTTCAGGGCCGGCCCGTTGTCGATCCAGCGCACGACGGCCACGACATCGTTCTCCCAGTCGACGTAGATGATGTTCTGGCCATTGCCGCGGAAGGTCACGCTGCTCTCGGGCGCCGCAGGCAGGGCGTTGCGGCCAGTGTTGAGGAACCAGTTGCAGTAGCCGTACTCGGCGTTGTCCGGCCCGGGCTGGCGGGCCTTGGCGATCCAGTCGCGCGAAATGAGCTGGCGACCGGCCCACTCACCCTGGCGCAAGTGGAGATAGCCGAAGCGCGCCATGTCCCAGGCGTCGATGAACATGCCGCCGCCCCAGTGGCCGCCGCCGGAAACCGACTGCATGCGTTGGCCGTCCAGTTCCACCCAGCTGTTCTCGTAGCCGTGCCAGCGCCAGCGGCTGGACGCGCCAATCGGGTCCATGACCTGCTCGCGCAGCACCTCGGGCAGCGGCCGGCGCCAGACCTGCAAGGCGGCCAGGGCCAGCACGTTCACGCGCACATCGTTGTACTTGTAGTGCGTGCCCGGCTCATACAGCGGGCGGTTCGGCCAGTCCTCGGGCGTCTTGCCCACGGGGCGATCGGCCCAGTCGGGCTTGCCCCACAGCGTGCCCTGCCAATCGCTGGTCTGGCGCAGCAGGTGCTCCCAGGTGATGGGCGCGTTATGCGGCGTGGCGAACAGGTCGACACCGGGCGGCATGGCGTCGGCCACGCGCTCGTCGGTGCTCTTGATCAAACCCTGCTGCCAGGCCACGCCCACGACCGTCGACAAAAAGGTCTTGGTGATGCTGTGCGACATGTCAACGCGCCGCGTGTCGCCCCACTCGGCCACCAGCTTGCCGCGGTAGATGACCAGGCCGTTGGCTGCGGCGTGCTCGCGCGTGGGACCGATCTGGCCCCCGAAATAGGGTTCGTTCTTGCCGAAGCTCTGGGCGAGGTAGAGGGCCTGGTCGCGCGGCGCGGGGTTCTCATGCGCTTGGGCATAGGCGACGGCTTCGGCCAGCCTGGCGGCGTCGACGCCCATCGCGGCCGGCTCGGCGCGCTGCCAGTCGCCACGGGGCGGAAAGTAGGCCGGCTCGGCGGCGGCAAACGTCCAGACGAAGCTAGCGAGAAGGACAAATCGGCGGCGGCTCATCAGGCCATTGTGGCCAGAGCTTGCACCGTTCGGCCGTCTCGCGCGAGGCGAAAAAAAACCGGCTCAGAAGAGCCGGTCATTCACAGGGCGCCGCTGGGTTCAGTAGCGACCACCGCCGAAGCCGCCCGTGCCGTAGCCGACATCGGGACGCTTCGCTGCGGTGTACCCGGCTGCGCTGTAGCCGCTCGAATCCTTGTTCGCTTCGCGGGGGCGAGCCAGGCTCACGACGATGGCGCGGCCATCGACAGACATGCCGTTCAGGGCGGCAATGGCGGCCTGGGCGACGTCGGCCGAAGCCATTTCCACAAACCCGAAGCCCTTGGAACTGCCGGTTTCCCGGTCCATCATGACCTTGGCCGAGGAAACGCCGCCGAACTCGGCAAAGTTGCTTTTCAGGCTGGAATCGGTCACGGAATAGGGCAGGTTACCCACGTAAATTTTGTTGCTCATGGACGAGCCTTTCTGAGGATTGACGCATCGCGAGGATGCGGATGCGGATCTGCGAATCGGGGGTCCGCAGCGGGTGGGATGTCGGCGGGAACTGGCGGAGCCAGATCGTCAGCATCCGGGGTGGGTTGGCATGCACGCCTGCAGCCAGCCCTGGGTGACGGCGAACAGCCGGGCAGCTTCGCGTGAGGCAAAGGTCGTGTCGAAGCGGAACACACGACGGCAACTGTCGTTGCCTTGGGCCCGGTGAACCGAGAACGAGGCGCGAAAGCGGCCACAGTCGGTCGGGTGTGTCGCGGGCGAAACGACGTACTTGCCCATGGAGATGGCGTTGTTCGAAATCTTGTTCAGTCAGGGTTGCCCGGCTTGAGTCGCCCGGCGGGAGTGCTTTTTGGCTCGGTTGCCGGCCAAGAAGTGTCGAAGGTCGCGAACCGCGGCCTTTTGTGGCCGTGGACAAGCCGTCAGGAAGGCATTACCACGGCAGCCCAGGATTATATCTTTTTTTGAATATTTGGACGAATCGTTATTTCTTTTGGTATTGAATTGGTCGCGTCCGTGCATAGACGCCGTGCCAGCGCGCAGCCGCGTTCGAGCAGGAAGTCGCGCAGCCTTTGCGCATAGCCAGGCGCGACGGCCTCGCGCACCGAGGGCCGCCCTGCCAGGGCCACGCGCCAAGCCTGCACCCGCGGCAGGCCGTCGAACAGGCCCTCGGGCGGGATGACCTCGAAGTAGCGGAACACCGGGCCGAAGACCGCGTCGACCAGGCCGAAGCGCCGGCCGGCGAACCAGGGGCCGTCGCCAAGAACCGCCTCCACCTGCTCGAAGCGCAGACGCAGAGCGGCATAGGCCCGTTCCAGCGACGCATCGTCCGCCGCGCTGTAGAGCACGGCGATGCCGCTCAGCACGGCGGAGCCAAACTCCATCCAGGCCCGCTCGCGGGCCCGCGCCAGCGGGTCTTGCGGATGCAGGCGCGGCGGCCGCGTCTCGTCCAGGTATTCGCAGATGACGGCAGACTCGAAAAGCGCCTCGCGGCCAACGCACAGCACCGGCGTTTTGCCCAGCGGCGACAGGTGCAGGAACCAGTCCGGCTTGTTGGCGAGGTCCACGTCCAGGCGTTCGAAGGCCACGCTCTTCTCCTTGAGCACGATGGCGGCGCGTTGCACATAAGGGCAAAGCGCGTGGCTGATCAATGTCAGCGCAGTCATGCCGCACGCCAGGTGAACCGCTGGCTACGCTTGAGGGCGGCAGCGCCATCGCCGGCCAGCCACAGCACGACAGACATCGCGGCCAGGAAGACCGGGTACTCCCAGCCGCCGCCTGCGGCATTGAAGACCCAGCCATTGGACGCATGCACCCAGGCCGCGCCCAGCAGGATGGGTGTGAGGGCCAGCGCGAGCTGGCGCGGGTAGACGCCGAGCAGCAGCAGTGCGCCGCCGATGGCCTCGGCCGCGAACACCACGTAGGCCAGCGCGCCCGGCAGACCCTGGCCGACGAAGAACTGCGCCGTGCCCGGCAAGGTGAAGACAAATAGCTTCAGCCCCGCATGGGCGAGGTACATGAAGCCGAGGGACAGGCGCAGCAACAGCAGGCCGAGTGAGGTCGAGGGTGCCATGGAGATCTCCAGGGATTGTTGAGATGCAACCAATGTAGGTAGGCATCTGGCGCATGAAAATACGCAACCAAGCCAACTCTGATTGCAGCTATGCAATACGAACTCGCCCCCACCGACCTCGCCCTGGTGCTGGCCCTGCACCGCGCGGGCACGCTGGCCGCGGCCGGCGAGCGGCTGGGCGTCAACGCGTCGACCGTGTTCCGGATGCTGCAGCGCCTGGAGCGCGGATTGGGCCAGGCGCTGTTCGAGCGCGGCCGGCGCGGCTACAAGGCCGGCGAGCTGGCACGCACCCTGGCCGCCCAGGCGGAGCAGGTGGAAGCCGCGCTGGAAGCGGCCCGCGCCGCCGCCCAGGCCCAGCCCGGCCAGGCCGCCGGTACCGTGCGCCTGACGACGACCGACACGCTGCTGCACGGCCTGCTCGCACCGGCGTTGGCGGCCCTGCACCAGGCGCAGCCCCGGCTGCAGTTCGAGCTGCACACCGGCAACGAGCTGGCGAGCCTGACGCGGCGTGATGCCGACATCGCACTGCGCGCCACCAGCAAACCGCCGCCCCACCTGATCGGCCGCCGTATCGGCCCCATCCGCGTCGCCCTCTATGCGGCACGCTCAAGCCCCATCAAGCACTGGGACCAGGTCGAGGCCGGCGACGCGGCCTGGGTCGCACCCGACGACGGCCTGCCCGAGCACCCCTCGGTGCGCTGGCGACAGAAGCACTTCCCGGCGCTGCAGCCGGCGTTTCGCACCGGCAGCGTGCAGAGCGTGGCTGAGCTGGTGGCGCAGGGCCTGGGCGTGGGCGTGCTGCCCCTCTTCCTGGCCGAGCCGAAGCGAGAACTGCGCCGGCTGACCGAGCCGCTGGACGAGGCCGAGACCGATCTCTGGCTGCTGACCCACCCCGAGACTCGCCATCTGCAGCGTGTGCAGACGGTCTGGAGCCACCTGGCCGAGGCGCTGGTGCTGGATTGAGCCGCGTCAAAGCAGAAAGCGCTTGACCTTGCCATGATGGGAAGCTTGACGATACCGGCATGAACAGCACCACCGCCCCCGCCACCGCACTGAACGACGTGACGCTGCAGGTCAGCGGCATGAGCTGCGCGTCCTGCGTGCGCCGCGTCGAAAAGGCCCTGCAGGCCGTGCCTGGCGTGCTGCGGGCCAGCGTCAACCTGGCGACCGAAAAGGCCAGCATCCAGGCCCTGCCCAATGTGCCCGTCGCTGCGCTGATGGCGGCCCTGGGCAAGGCAGGCTACCCGGCCACCCTCGTCGAGGCCTGCGCGCCGCCCGCGCCCGAAGCCCATGGCGGCCTGCCCGCCTGGTGGCCGGTCGCGTTGGGCGCCTTGCTGAGCCTGCCGCTGATGCTGCCCATGCTGCTGGGCGTGGTGCTGCCCGGCTGGCTGCAACTGCTGCTGGCCACGCCGGTGCAGTTCGTGCTCGGCGCGCGCTTCTACCGCGCGGGCTGGGGCGCGCTGCGGGCCGGCAGCGGCAATATGGACCTGCTGGTGGCCCTCGGCACTTCGGCGGCCTACGGCCTGTCGGTCTATCTGCTGCTGCGCCATCCCGGCCATGCGCATCTCTACTTCGAAGCCTCGGCCGCAGTCATCACGCTGGTGCTGCTCGGCAAGTTCCTCGAGCAACGCGCCAAGCGCCAGACGACGGACGCCATCCGCGCACTGAATGCGCTGCGGCCCGCGACCGCGCGCGTGCTGCGCGGCGATACCGAAACGGAGGTGCCGGTGGCCGAGGTCCGCGTCGGCGACCTCGTTGCCGTGCGCCCCGGCGACCGCATCCCGGTGGACGGCGAGATCGCCACGGGCCACAGCCACGTGGACGAATCGCTGATCACCGGCGAGAGCCTGCCGGTGGCCAAGTCGCCGGGCGAGCGCGTGACCGGCGGGGCCATCAATGCCGAAGGCGCGCTGACCGTGCGCACCACCGCCATCGGCGCCGAGACGACGCTGGCGCGCATCATCCGCATGGTCGAGTCGGCACAGGCGGCCAAAGCGCCCATCCAGCGCGTCGTCGACCGCGTCAGCGCCGTCTTCGTGCCGGTCGTGCTGGCCCTCGCGGCGCTGACCTTTGCGGGCTGGCTCATGCACTCGGGCAACGCCGAGCAGGCCCTGGTCAACGCGGTGGCCGTCCTCGTCATCGCCTGCCCCTGCGCCCTGGGCCTGGCCACGCCGACGACGCTGATGGCCGGTACCGGCGTCGCGGCGCGCCAGGGCATCCTGATCAAGGACGCCGAAGCGCTGGAGCTGGCGCACGCCGTCACCATCGTCGCCTTCGACAAGACGGGCACGCTGACGGTGGGCCAGCCGACGCTGACCGCCGCCCTGCCTGCCGAAGGCATACACCGCGAGGAACTGCTGCAACTCGCCGCCGCGCTGCAGCGCACCAGCAGCCACCCGCTGGCCCTGGCCGTGCTCGCCGYGGCCCAGGGCTTGGCGGCGCTGGCGGTCGAAGGCGCACAGGCGCTGCCGGGCCGTGGTGTCGAGGGCGTCGTCCAGGGTCGCAGGGTCGCCCTTGGCAGCGCGCGGCTGGCGCAGGAACTGGGTGTCGACGGCGGCGCGCTGGCCGGCGAGGCGCGGCGGCTGGAGGCCGAGGGCCAGACAGTCTCCTGGCTGGTCGAAGGCGGCACCGAGCAGCGCCTGCTCGGCCTGCTGGCCTTTGGCGACCGCGTCAAGGACACGGCAGCCGAGGCCGTCGCCCAGTTGCAGGCCCGTGGCATCCGCACCGTCATGCTGACCGGTGACAGCCACGGCGCGGCGGCCGGCGTCGCGCAGGCCCTCGGCATCACCGAGGTCCACGCCGAAGTGCTGCCCGCCGACAAGGCTGCGGTCGTGCAGCAGCTGCGCGAGGGCGGCGCAGTCGTCGCCTTTGTCGGTGACGGCATCAACGACGCGCCGGCGCTGGCGGCAGCGTCGGTCGGCTTTGCGATGGCCGGCGGTGCCGACGTGGCCACCGAAGCGGCCGGTGTCACGCTGATGCGCGGCGACCCGCGCCTCGTCGCCGACGCACTGGATGTGTCGCGCCGCACCTACGCCAAGATCCGCCAGGGCCTGTTCTGGGCCTTTGCCTACAACGTCGTCGGCATCCCGCTCGCGGCCTTTGGGTTGCTCAGCCCCGTCATCGCCGGCGCGGCCATGGCCTTCAGCAGCGTCAGCGTCGTCGCCAATGCCCTGACGCTCAAGCGCTGGCGCGGCACGGCGATGCAGGAGCGGCGATGAACATCGGCATGAACATTGGTGCTGCCGCCCAGGCCTCGGGCGTGTCGGCCAAGATGATCCGGCACTACGAAAGCATCGGCCTATTCGCTCAACCGGTGCGCAGCGACTCCGGCTACCGCATCTATGGCGAGCGCGAGGTTCATTTGCTGCGCTTCATCCGCCACTCGCGCGACCTCGGCTTCTCGCTGGCGCAGATCCGCGCACTGCTCGGCCTTTGGCAGGACCGGGATCGGCCCAGCCGTGAAGTTCGCGCGCTGGCGCAGGAACACCTGGCCGAGGTGGACATCAAGCTTGCCGAGCTGCAGGCCGTGAAGGAGACACTGCAGCAGCTCGTGCAAAGCTGCCACGGCGACGAGCGGCCCGACTGCCCCATCCTCGACACGCTGGAGGCCGGCTCCGAGGCGTTAACAAAGCGCTGACGCATCCGCGCTATCGTTGGCCATTTCCACCAACGCGAGCCCACGATGCGCCTCATCCTTCTCGCCGCCCTGGCCCTGGCCGCACAGGCTGCCCACGCCTCGTCCACCACCGCCTCTTCGGCCGCCGATGCCGGCTCGTCCGCGTCGGGCAGCGTGTCGGACTCCTTCAAGGGATCGTCCAACAGCAGCAGCGGCGACGAACGCCGCGCCGAAGGCCGCTACCGCGTCACCGAGGTGGCACGGGCGGACACCGCCGGCAAGCTGCGCCTGAAGCTGGAGCGCGACGGCGCCGCGCCCGTCGAGCTGACGCTGCCCCAGCAGGCGCTGGCGGCGCGGGCCGTCAACGTCGGCGACGAGGTGCRGGCCACGCCCCAGGCCTACGGCGTCGCCTTCGCGCATGCCGACACCGGCACCGCCTTCTTCCTCGTGCTGGAAGACGCCTGGCAACGCGAGCTGGCGACTCGCGTCGTCAAGCCTTGATCCGAACCGCCGTCACGGCCGCGCTGCTGCTGACGGCGGCCATCGCCGAGGCTGGCCTACCGCCCCGGGGCTGCGATTCCAAGCACGACATCACGGCCGCGCAGCAGGACAGGCTGCTGCGCTTCGCGGCCGTCGTCCGCCAGGCGCTGGCCGAGTCGGGCAGCCCGGCCGCGCTGATCTCGCGCTCGGGCACCGATCTGTCGCGCTTCGGTCTGCGCTACTCCCATGCCGGCATCGCGCTGGCCGACGGTCTGGATACGCCCTGGGCCGTGCGCCAGCTCTACTACGCCTGTGCCGAAGGCGCGCCCCGGCTCTTCGACCAGGGCCTGGCCGGCTTCATCTCGGGCAGCGACGATGCCGACGTGGGCTATGTGAGCCTGCTGCTGCTGCCGGCCGAGGCCGCCGCGCCGCTGGCCGCCACGGCACTGGACAAGCCCGTAGCGCTGGGCCTACTGAACGCCAACTACAGCGCCAATGCCTATCCCTTCAGCACGCAATACCAGAACTGCAACCAGTGGGTGGCCGAGTTGCTCGCCGCCGCCGTGGGTGGCACCCATGCGCGAGCGGACGCCCAGGCCTGGCTGCAACGCGAGGGCTATGCGCCAGAGCCTGTACGGGTTTCCGGCTGGCTGCTGATGGCCGGCCACTTCATGCCCTGGCTGCATTTCGACGACCAGCCCCGGGAGCAGCTGCGCGCCAGCGCCGTGAAGACCAGCCTGCCCGACAGCCTCGAAGCCTTCGCGCTGCAGCGCTGGCCCACGGCGCGGCGCATCGAGTTCTGCCATGGGCCGCAGGGCGTCGTGCAACGCGAGGGCGGCGCCGCGCTGGCGGCGGACTGTGTGCCGCAGGCGGGCGACCGCGTCATGGCCTTGAAATGAATCCGCCAGCAGAACCGACACCCCTTTGCGTGGGGAGCTGACCAGACCCACCAAAAATGAGGATGCGTAGCGCACCCGCGCTGCGCACAGTCCGCCCCCACAACAACGAGTTTCTTTTGGGGGCCGCAATGGACGAACTGATGGAACGGGCCGTGGAGACCACGGCGAGGGAGGACTTCACCGACGGGGCCGAGCTGCGCGGCTCGTCCTTCGACTACCTGACGCAACCCGGCGCCGACCTGGCCGCCAAGGCCCAGGCCTTCCACGCCTGGGCCGAGAACCGCGTGGCGCACGGTGTCTTTCCGTACGCCAAGCGCCTGGGCGGGCGGCCGGGCGCCACCGCCGAGCTGACGCTGCTGGATGGTCAGCGCCATGCGGGGCTGAATTTCTCGTCGCAGGAGTATTTGTCGCTGGCCCGCCACCCCAGGATCTGCGCCGCGGCCCAGGCGGCCATGGAGCGCTATGGCGTGCACAGCGCCGGCTCCACCGCGCTGGCCGGCAATGTCGAGGAGGCGACCCTCCTGGAAGCGGAACTCGGCGAGCTGCTGCGCATGCCCGAGGTGCTGCTGTTCCCGACGGGTTGGGCCGCGGGCTTCGGAGCCATCAAGGGCCTGGTGCGCGAGGCCGACCACATCATCATCGACCAGCTCGCCCACAACTGCCTGCACGAGGGCGCGCGGGCGGCGACGCCCAACGTCCATCTGCACCGCCATCTGGACGTCGACCATGTCGAGCGCCTGCTCAAGCGTGTGCGCCAGCGCGACCCGCACAACGGCATCCTCGTCGTCACCGAGGGCTGCTTCTCGATGGACGCCGACTCGCCCGACATCCGCCGGCTGCAGTCGCTGGCGCATGAGCATGGCGCACTGCTGATGGTGGACGTGGCGCACGACCTGGGCTGCATGGGGCCCGGCGGCGGCGGGCAGCTCGAGCTGCAGGGCGTGCTGGGCCAGGTGGACCTGGTGATGGGGTCGTTCTCCAAGACCTTCGCATCCAACGGCGGCTTTGTGGCCACCCATGACCGCGCGATCAAGGAGTACCTGCGCTTCTATGCCGCACCCAACACCTTCTCCAACGCGCTGTCACCGGTGCAGGTGGCCATCATTCGCGCCTGCCTGGCCATCGTGCGCTCCAACGAAGGCGTGGAGCGGCGTGACCGGCTGATGCGCGCCATCCTGGGTCTGCGCGGCGCGCTGACCGAGCAGGGCATCACCGTGCTGGGACATCCATCGCCGATCGTGCCGGTCATGCTGGGGCATGACGCGCTGGCCCGCGTGGCCAGCCGCGAGATGAGCCAGGCCGGGCTTTTGGCCAACCTCGTCGAGTACCCGGCCGTGTCGCTGAACAGCGCCCGGCTGCGCATGCAGGTCATGGCCGACCACACGCCCGCCCTGGCCCAAACGGCGGCCCGCATCGTCGCCGACTCACTGCAGCGCGCCCGTGACCTGACCGGCCACGCGAACTGAAGCCCCTCGTCCAGCCTTGCTGAGCTGCACGCCAGCAAGTCTGACCGGTCCCCCGAGGGGACGGCGATGCTTGCCGGGTTGACCGGCAAGCACATCGCCATGGCGGGCCGGCTYGGGARCGGCCCAGCGCTCGGCCCGAATGCGAAATGCGGAAGACTAGTCCCGTGCCGGGATCTTGAGGCCGCGCTGCACTGCGGGACGAGCCAGGAAGGCCTGGAGCACGCGCTTGACTTCGTTGAAGTCGTCGAAGCCCACCAGATCGCCAGCGCCGTAGAAGCCAACCAGGTTGTTGACCCAGGGCCAGGTGGCGATGTCGGCGATCGTGTATTCGTCGCCGACCAGCCAGTCGCGGCCTTTCAGGTGCACGTCCAGCACGTTGAGCAGGCGCTTGGCCTCGGCGATGTAGCGGTCGCGCGGGCGCTTGTCCTCGTAGTCCTTGCCGGCGAACTTGTGGAAGAAGCCGACCTGGCCAAACATCGGCCCGATGCCGCCCATCTGGAACATCAGCCACTGGAGGGCCTCGTAACGCCGGGCGGGGTCGGCGGGCAAGAGCTGGCCGGTCTTGTCGGCCAGGTAGATCAGGATGGCGCCGCTCTCGAACAGCGGCAGCGGCGCACCGCCGGGGCCGTTGGGATCGATGATGGCGGGGATCTTGTTGTTCGGGTTCAGCGACATGAACTCGGGGCTGAGCTGGTCGTTGGTGTCGAACTTGACCAGATGCGGCTCATAGGCCAGACCGATCTCCTCCAGCGCGATGGCCACCTTGACGCCATTGGGCGTGGGCAGGGAATAGAGCTGCAGGCGCTCGGGGTGCGCGGCGGGCCATTTCTTCGTGATGGGGAAGCGGCTGAGGTCGGTCATGGCGAGTGGTGAAATGAGTTCGCAGTGACTTTAGAGGCGCCAGGCATGGCCCTGCGTCAGACGGGGCATCGCACTTGGTGCAGCTCTCAGGTTTCTTCGGGCCAGGGCAGGCGGCGGACCATGGAACTGGCTCGCAGCGTGTTGTGCACCTCGGCCACGGCATCCGTCTCGGCCAGCAGCTGCTCGATCTGCTCGGGCGAAGCCGGCGAGACAAGGCGGGCGCGGTACTGGATGTCGCGCGCGGCGAGGCCAATGCCGTCGAACTCGGCGCTCGCTTCGACCTCCACCTCGGTCAGCTCGATCTGCAGCCGCACGGCTTCGCGGTAGAGGTCGTTGCAATAGCAGCTGGCGAGAGCCAGCATCAGGAACTCACCACCGTTGACGGCTGAGCCACCGCCCGCACGACCCTCTGTGGCCAGGGACTTGGCCTGACCCGCCGTGTTCACCTGGACCGCATGCGACGTTGTCGTATTCCTGAGCCGAGCCGAGATTTGCATAGTGCCCTAGTACCGTTCCACATGCTTGGACGCCCGCGGCCCCGGTTCATAGGGGTCGGGCCAATAGTCGGTCACGCGCAGGATGAGGCCGTCCTTCAGGTCGAAGAGGGTCAGGCCCATCATCGGCGGCGCGCTGCTGATGAAGCTGATCTGCGTCATCGCGCTGCCGTGGTCGGCAATGCAACGCAGCACCTCGACCCGCCAGGGCTGGGGCCAGGTCGCGAAGAAGTCCACATAGCCCGGCGGGCTGCGGATGCGCTCGCGGCTCTGCGGCGCCTCGTAGGTCATTTCGGGATGCAACAAACGGCCCAGGCCCGCCCAGTCCTGGGCATTGGCGAGCTGCCAGTGCAGCAGCACGAGGTCGCGGGTGGCAAGGCTCATCGCAGAAACCTCCCAATGCAATCCGACGACTATGCAGCAAACCAGCGCCCCCGCGCGGCGTGAAAATGCCCCCATGTCGACCACCGCCCCCGCCGCCCCAGGTCCCTCGCAGCCGTCGCGGCTCGCGCTCTACCTGCAGCTGATCCGCTGGGACCGCCCCGCCGGCTGGCTGCTGCTGCTGTGGCCGACGCTGTCGGCGCTGTGGATCGCGGCGGATGGCTGGCCGGGCTGGCATCTGCTGGCCGTCTTCACCCTCGGCACGGTGTTGATGCGCTCGGCGGGCTGCTGCGTCAACGACGTGGCCGACCGCGATTTCGACCGTCATGTGCAGCGCACCGCCGCGCGGCCGGTGACGACGGGTGCGGTGTCGGTGAAGGAGGCCTTGATCCTCGGCGCGGTGCTGTCCCTGGTGTCCTTCGGCCTGGTGCTGACGACCAACCCGCCCACCATCCTGCTGAGCTTCGCGGCCCTGGCCGTGGCCATCGCCTACCCGTTCGCCAAGCGTGTGCTGGCCATGCCGCAGGCGGTGCTGGGCGTGGCCTTCTCCTTCGGCATCCCGATGGCCTTTGCCGCAGCCCTGGGCGGCATGGAATGGAACCTGCGCGCGGTGCCGCTGTCGGCCTGGGCCCTGCTCGTGGCCAACCTGTTCTGGGTGCTGGCCTATGACACCGAATACGCGATGGTGGACCGTGATGACGACCTGAAGATCGGCCTGCGCTCATCGGCCATCGCGCTGGGCCGTTGGGACGTGCCCGGCATCATGATCTTCTACGCCGCCTACCTGGCCATGTGGGCGGGCCTGGGCCTGCGCCTGGGCCTCGGGCGCTGGTTCCTGCTCGGCATCGCAGTGGCCGCAGCCCAGGCGCTGTGGCACTACAAGCTGATCCACCGGCGCGGCCGCGCGGGCTGCTTCACGGCCTTCCGGTCCAACCACTGGCTGGGCTTCGCGGTCTTTGCCGGCACTGCGGTGGACCTGGCCCTGCGTTGACCTTGGAGGTGAGGCCTCAGGCCGCCTGCGGGAAGCGGGCTCGGATCGCGTCCATCCAGCCCAGCAGGGCCAGCGTCTCGGCGTGGGGCATGCGCGAGCTCTCGCCCAGGCCGGCGCGAATGCAAGCCTGGGCCTCGGCAATCTCACCCTCGAAGCCGTTGAGCACGAAGGGGGCTTCGACGCGCCTGGCCGGCGACTGGTGCGCATCGAGTTCGACGACTTCGGCACTCGAGAAACCCTGCGGAAAGCGCAGCGCCGCCCGGCTGCCCAGCACCTCGAAGGCATTCGCCGAGGCGGCGTCAAAGCCACATCGGAACTGCGACGTGACACCGCCGGGGAAGTGCAGGGTCACGTTGACGGCCGCGTCCACGCCGGTGGGCGCCATCTTGGCCTGCACGTCCATGGCGACAGGCTCGGGGCAGATACCGCCATTCATCTGCTGCAGCACCCAACGCGTCACGGCGAGGTTGTAGATGCCGATGTCCCACAGCGCGCCGCCGGCCAGTGCCGGGTTCCACAGCCGGTGCTGGGGGTCGTAGTCGGCCGCGAAGCAGAAGCTCGATTGCATGGCGCGCAGCTCGCCGATGGCACCCTCGCGCAGCCAGCGGCCGGCAACGTCATAGGCCGGCAGGAAACGCGTACGCAGCGCCTCCATCAGGAAGACGCCCTGCCTGCGCGCGAGCTCCACCAGGGCCTGGCCCTCGGCGCGCGTCGTCACCAGCGGCTTCTCGCACAGCACGGCCTTGCCGGCTTCCAGCGCCGCACGGATGCATTCGCCATGGTGGGAATGGGGTGTGGCGATGTAGACGGCGTCGATGGACGCGTCGGCCAGCAGCTCGGGCAGCGCCGTTGTCACGCGCGCCGGCGCCTCGCCTTCGCGCCGCCATTGCGCGGCATAGGCCTGGCCCTTGGCCGCGTCGCGCGCGAACACGGCGGCGAGGCGAGCGCCGGGTACGGCGGCCAAGGCAGCGGCAAAGTGGTTGGCGATGCCGCCGGGGCCGACCACGGCCCAGCGGAAGATGTCGTTGTCGCCGGCCACCGCTGAGGGCTTCAAGCCTTGTTGACGCCGCCAGGGAAGCGGGCGCGGATGGCATCCATCCAGCCCAGCAAGCCCAGGGTCTCCGCATGCGGCATGCGCGGGCTCTCTACCAAGCCCTGACGGATGCAGGCTTGCGCCTCGGCGATCTCGCCCTCGAAGCCGTTGATGACGAACGGCGTCGCGACACGCTCAGCCGGCGCCTTGCGCGTGACGAGCTCGACCGCCTCGGCCTGCCAGAAATCGACCGGGAAGCGCAGGCCCGCTTTCGACCCCAGGGCCTCGAAGGCGTTGACCGAGGCGGCGTCGAAGCCGCAGCGGAACTGCGAGGTGACGCCGCCGGGAAAGTGCAGCGTCACGTTGACGGCCGCGTCCACCCCGGTCGGCGCGATCTTGGCCTGCACGTCGATGGACTCGGGCTCGGGGCAGATGCCGCCGTTCATCTGCTGCAGCACCCAGCGCGTCACGGCCAGGTTGTAGATGCCGATGTCCCACAGCGAGCCGCCGGCCAGGGCCGGGTTCCACTGGCGGTGCAGCGGGTCGTAGACGGAGGCGAAGCAAAAGCTCGACTGCATCGCGCGAAGCTCGCCAATGGCACCGTCGCGCAGCATGCGGCCGGCGAGGTCGTAGGCGGGCAGGAAGCGGGTCCACAGCGCCTCCATCAGGAAGACGCCCTTGGCGCGCGCCAGGTCGATGAGGGTCTGGCCTTCGGCGCGCGTCGTCACCAGCGGCTTCTCGCACAGCACGGCCTTGCCGGCCTCCAGCGCAGCGCGGACGTATTCGCCGTGGTTGGAGTGAGGCGTGGCGATGTAGACGGCGTCGATGGCGGCGTCTGATAGCAGGTCTGGCAGCGCTGTCGTCACATGCGCCGGCGCTTCGCCTTCGCGTTGCCATTGCCGGGCATAGGCTTCGCCCTTGACGGCGTCGCGTGCGAACACGGTGGCAAGGCGGGCACCGGGCACTGCGGCCAAGGCGCCGGCAAAGCGGTTGGCAATGCCGCCGGGGCCGATGACGCCCCAGCGGAAGATGTCGTTGTCATGGGCCATGGCTGAGCGCTTTCACGAGGTCGGATTGCGTGAGGATGCCGACGAGCCTGGCTTGCTCGCCGACGATGGGAATATGGTGGTGGCCAGTGGCCGAGAACAGCGGCACCAGTTCCGCGATGGGCCGCTCGGCGCTGGCCACGCGAACCTGGCGGCTCATGATCTGGCCGACGACCTCGGGCTTGGCCGAATGCGTCGCCGGAGACGGCTTCAGCAGCGTCTGCAACCGGCCAGCCAGGCCCTCGCGCTGCTGGCCTTCAGCCGCACGCATGAAGTCGGCGCGCGTGACGATGCCGACGATGCGCTGCACCCGGTCGACGACCGGCAGCGCCTTGATGCTGTGCTGCTGCAGCAGCGCCCAGGCCTCGGCCAGCGGCGTGCCGAACTCGACCGTGAAGACGGGCGTGGACATGATGTCGGCGCAGCGCAGGCCACCCAGGCGGTTGCGATAGCTCAGCAGCTCGGCCTCGTGCAGCAGGTTGGCGAGGTCGTCGCGCGGCACGTCCAGCACCTGGTTGTAGCGGGCCAGCACGGCATTGAGTTCGGCGTCGCCGAAGCGCGGCGGTGCGACGCTCGCGCCCGCCGGGGCCGGGGCGGCCGGCTGCACATGCTGGGCATGGGGATAGCGGCGGCCGGTGAGACTGTTGTAGGCCATGCCGGCCAGCACCAGCAGCAGGGAGTTCAGCGCTACCGGCACGAAGGCGAAATGCCAGTCGTGCGTGGCGGTCAGCACCATCAACAGGCTGGCCGCGCCGCCGGGCGGATGCAGGCAGCGCAGCAGGAACATCGAACCAATGGCCAGGGCCACCGCAACCGCGGCGACGCCCGCCGGCGGCAGCGGCAGCCACGCCATGCAGGCAATGCCGACCAGGGCCGACACCGTGTTGCCGCCGACGACGGCCCAGGGCTGGGCCAGCGGGCTGGCCGGCACCCCGAAGACGAGCACGGCGCTGGCGCCCAGCGGCGCGACCAGCCAGGGCAGGCCAGAGCCCATCGCGGCGCGGCTCAGCAGGCCGGCCAACAACAGGCCGAGGCCGGCGCCGAGCACGACGCGCAGGCGCTCTCGCGCGTTGACAGCCTGCGGCGCAGGCCGCAGCGCATTCAACAAGGCGAGGACACGGTCGGACAGGGAGACGGCGGTGGACATCGGCGGCGGCAGGGCTGAGTAGCTGCGCCGCCGATTGTGTCCGCCGCCGGCGCCCGCGCCGGTTCAAACAGGTTTCATGGAGCCCCTCGCCCGGTCTTGCAGACCGCGCCGCGGCAGTGCCGCGGCCCTTCGGCAGGCGCATCACGCCCACTGGGCGTGATGTGTCCGGCCTCAGCCCCCGGGGGGRCGGCGATGCTTGCGGCATCGAGCCGCAAGCACATCGCCAACGCGGGCCGGCT
>NZ_JBFUMO010000052.1:0-20247 GCF_054049355.1 Roseateles sp. P5_E11
CGGCTTCTATCGCCAGCCCACACTGCGTGGCGATGCCGTCTATCTCGTCGCCGAGGGCGACCTCTGGCGCGTCGGCACGCAGGGCGGCGAAGCCCAGCGGCTGACCACGCACAACGGCCAGGAGACCCAGCCCGCCGTGTCGCCCGATGGGCAATGGCTGGCCTTCACGGCGCAGTACGACGGCGGCACCGAGATCTACCTGATGCCGGTGGCCGGCGGCCCGCCGAAGCGCCTGACCTGGGAAGGCGGCGGCATGCGCGTCTGGGGCTTCACGGCCGCCGGCGAAGTCCTCTACACCGGCTTGGACGCCCGTCCCGGCAGTCAGCTTTTCGCCATCGACGTGAAGACTGGCCAGCGCCGCCAGCTGCCCGTCGGCCAGGCCAGCGACGCCGCGCTGAGCGCCGATGGCAAGACGCTCTATTTCACGCGCAGCGGCCTGCGCAGCGACAACGCCCGACAGTACCGCGGCGGCGCCATCGCGCGGCTGTGGTCGCTGGACTTGACGGACAAGGCCGAAGCAAAACCGCTGATCGCCGAGGGCAACAACGATCGCCGTCCCCTGCCCTACCGCGTCGGTGGCGCGGAGCGCGTCGCCTTCCTGTCGGACCGCGAAGGCACGGTCAACATCTGGTCGGTCAATGCCCAAGGCGGTGACATGCGCCAGCACACCACGCACAAGGGCTGGGACATCCGCCACGCATCCGTCGACGGCAGCCGTGTCGTCTATGCAGTGGGCGCGGACCTCTACCTCGTCGACCTCGCGCAGAGCGCGGGCGCGAAGAAGCTCGACATCAGCCTGGGCGGCGACTTCGACCAGCAGCGCGAGCGCTGGATCAAGAAGCCGCAGGACTTCCTGACCGACACATCCTTCGCCCCCAATGGCGAGCGCGTGCTGCTGGCCGCGCGCGGTCACCTCGCGACGCAGGGCGYGCAGCAGCTGCGCCGCGCTGAGCTGCCGCTGCCGGCCGACGGCAGCTGCAAGAAGGGTGAATTCAGCAGCGACAACAAGAGCGTCTTCGCCGTCTGCGACTTCAGCGGCGAGACCGAGATCTGGCGCTTCGCGGCCAATGGCACGGGTCAACCCGAACGCATCACCAGCGGCGCAACGACGCAGCGCCGCGACCTGCTCCCTTCGCCCGACGGCCGCTGGCTGGCGCATACCGACAAGGAAGGCGGCATCTGGCTGACCGACCTGAAGGCCAAGACAACACGCGAGATCGCTCGCAGCGCCCTTGGCGACGCGCCGCAGCTGCAGGGCTGGAGTCCCGATGGCCAGGCCCTGGCCTGGACGCTGTCGCTGCGCCATGCCGACCGCAGCCAGCTGCAGCTCTACAGCACGGCCGATGGCCGCACCCACACGCTGACCAGCGACCGCTACGACAGCGACAGCGCCACCTTCAGCCCGGACGGGCAATGGCTGTACTTCGCGTCCAACCGCAACTTCGCGACGACGGGCAATGGCAGCACATGGGGCGACCGCAACACCGGGCCGTTCTTCGGCTTTCGCGCCAAGCTCTACGCGCTGGCCCTGCAGCCGGGCCTGCGCTCGCCGTTCGCGGCCAAGGACGAGCTGGAGTCGGTCACCGAGAAGAAGGCCGACGAGCAGCGCGCCGAGGACAAGAAGGCCACCGACAAGGAGCCGACCGAGCGCAAGCCTGATCCAAAGGACGACAAGAAGCCAGCCGCCGAGAAGAAGGGCAAGCCCGCCATCGTTTTCGAAGGCCTGGCCGAGCGCCTCCACGAGCTGCCCGTGACCGCCGGCAGCTACCGCGCGCTGCGCGCGGATGGCAAGCGCCTGTGGTTCCTGGATCGTGATCTGGACGGAAAAAGCCAGCTCAAGTCGGTTGGCATCGACAACCAGGGCGGCCCGGCCGAGATCCTGGCCAGCGACGTGCGCAACTACGACATCAGCGCCGACGGCAAGAAGCTGATGCTGGTGCGCAACCAGCCCGCGGGTGCGGCGCCGGAAATCCTCGTCGTCGACGCGGCGCCCAAGCTGCCGGCTGAACTCGCCAAGCTGCAAGTGCGCTGGACCGACTGGCAGATCGCCACGCAGCCGCGCGCCGAGTGGAAGCAGATGTTCGCCGACGCCTGGCGCCTGCACCGCGACCACTTCTACGACGTCAAGATGCACGGCGTGGACTGGGTGGCGGTGCGCGCCAAATACGAGCCACTGGTGGACCRTGTGACCGACCGCTTCGAGCTCGCCGAGCTGATGGCGCAGATGGTCAGCGAACTGGGCGCCCTGCACAGCCAGATCGGCGCCGGCGACACGCGGCTCGCGCCCGACGAGCCTGGCCTCGCGGGCCTCGGTGGGCGCTTCTCGCGCGCACCGGAGGGCTGGCGCATCGATGCGATCTATGCGCATGAGCAGGAGTTGCCATCCGAGGCACCGCCGCTGGCCGCGCCCGGTCTCAACCTGCAAGTGGGTGACGTCATCACGACCGTCAATGGCCGCCCCAGCGCCAGCGCGCCGCACATCCTGGAGCTGCTGCGCGGCCAGGCCGGCCGCCAGGTGCTGCTGGAGGTGAAACAGGCCAGCGGCAAGACGGTGCAGCGCATCGTCACGCCGGTGGCGCAGACGCGCGAAAACCAGCTGCGCTACAACGACTGGCGCGTCAGCCGCGCCCGCGCCGTGGAGCAGTCGGCCCAGGGCCGCATCGGCTACGTGCATCTGCGCGCGATGGGCGCGGCCGACATCGCCGATTTCGTGCGCGAGTTCTACGCTGCCAGCGACCGCGACGGCCTCATCATCGACGTGCGCTACAACAATGGCGGCAACATCGACAGCTGGATCCTGGAAAAGCTGCTGCGCCGCGCCTGGGCCTTCTGGCAACCGCGCTCGCCAGGCGGCGCACCGGTCTACGCCAACATGCAGAACGTCTACCGCGGCCACACGGTGGTGTTGATGAACGAAGACACCTACAGCGACGGCGAGACCTTCGCCGAGGGCTTCAAGCGCCTCAAGCTGGGCCCCGTCATTGGCAAGCGCAGCTCGGGGGCGGGCGTGTGGCTGTCGGACCAGAACCGCCTGATCGACAACGGCATCATGCGGGCCGCCGAGACGGGGCAGATCGACGCCGAGGGCCGCTTCCTGATCGAGGGCATCGGCGTGACGCCGGACATCGAGGTCGACAACCCGCCGCGCGCAACGGCCATGGGCCAGGACGCGCAGCTGGATGCGGCGCTGGCCGATCTGAAGCGCCGGATTGCCGAGCAGCCGGTCCAGGTGGTGAAGCCGGGACCGTATCTGCGGCCGGTCAAGCCGTGAAAGCAAAGGGAGGCCGCGGCCTCCCTTTTTCATGGGCTTGAGAGATCAAGCGGCGCGGACGAAGCGATGCACCGCCGTGGCCCGGGCCGCGAAGGCACCGCTGAACAGACCCAGGATCGCGCTCACCGCGGCGATGAACCAGAGCTCCTGCAGCACATGGGCGCCCATGCCGTTGGCGAAGCCCAGGCCGAACTTGGTCATGAAGATGCCGAGCATCAGGCCCAGCGGCACCCAGCTGCCGGGCATGCGCACGGCGGCGCCTTCCTTGGCCAGGCCGCGCGGTGCAAACAGCGGGCCACCGATGAAGACGGCAGCTGCAAAGGCCGTCGCCCAGGCCAGCACGGGAACCATGTGTGCGCCGAAGGCCGTCGTGACGCCATACAGCGACAGGGCCAGCATGGCCAGGGCGACCTTGGCGAGCATGCCGGGCTGGACGACACGGTCACGCGACTGGCGGTAGCCCAGCATGACGAGGCCGGCCAGGACGGCGAAGGGCCAGAAGGGGATGGAAGAAGCAGTCATTGGCGGCATCCGGTGGGTGTTGCGATGCCTGGACTGTGCGGATGCCTCGCCCTTRGGGCCAACGGCTTGCGACGAATGGACAGCGCGCGGCGGGAATCGCCAGCGAACGGTGGCGAACGGCCGCCCGCCGGGCGCTCAGCTCAGCACGACCCGCGCGAACTTGCGCTTGCCCACCTGCAGCACATGCTCGCCGGCGTCAAGCTTCAGCCCCTTGTCGGCGATGACTTCGCCGGCCCGGCGCACGCCGCCCTGCTCGACCATGCGCAGGCCTTCGCCTGTCGATGCGACAAGGCCGGCCCCCTTCAACACCTGGGCGATGCCCATGGGCGCGCCGCTCAACTGAACTTCAGGAATCTCGTCAGGAATGCCACCGCGGGCGCGATTGTTGAAGTCGGCTTCGGCCGCGTCCGCCGCCGCCGCGCTGTGGAAGCGCGCCGTGATCTCCTTGGCCAGCATGACCTTGGCGTCCTTCGGGTTGCGGCCACCCTCGACCTCGGCCTTCAGCGCGGCGATCTCGGCCAGGGACTTGAAGGACAGCAGCTCGAACCACTTCCACATCTGTACGTCGCTGATCGACAGGATCTTGGCGAACATCGTGTTCGGCGCTTCCGTGATGCCGATGTAGTTGTTCTTGGACTTGGACATCTTCTCGACGCCGTCCAGCCCCTCCAGCAGCGGCATGGTCAGGATGCACTGCGGCTCCTGGCCGTATTCCTGCTGCAGGTGGCGGCCCATCAGCAGGTTGAACTTCTGGTCGGTGCCGCCCAGCTCCAGGTCGCTCTTCAGCGCCACCGAGTCATAGCCCTGCATCAGCGGGTAGAGGAACTCGTGCACCGAGATCGGCGTCTGGGCCGCGAAGCGCTTGGTGAAGTCGTCGCGCTCCATCATGCGGGCGACCGTGTACTTGCTCGCCAGCTGGATCATGCCGGCCGCGCCCAGCGGCTCGCTCCACTCGGAGTTGTAGCGAATCTCGGTGCGCGCCGGGTCCAGCACCAGCCTGGCCTGGGCGTAATAGGTCTCGGCGTTGGCCTGGATCTGTTCCTTGGTCAGCGGCGGACGAGTGGCGTTGCGGCCGGACGGATCGCCAATCAGCGAGGTGAAGTCGCCGATCAGGAAGATGACCTGGTGACCCAGGTCCTGCAATTGGCGCATCTTGTTCAAGACAACCGTGTGACCGACGTGGATGTCGGGCGCCGTCGGGTCCAGGCCCAGCTTGATACGCAGCGGCACACCGGTGGCGGCGGAGCGGGCCAGCTTCTTCGTCCACTCGGCCTCCGGCAGCAACTCGTCCACGCCGCGGCGCGTGACGGCCAGGGCTTCGAGGACAGCATCGGTGATGGGGAATTGCGGAGCGTCGGACATGGCGCATCGGCGCCCGGCAGCAAGCCGGGCGAAACGTTAAGTTATTGATCCATCGGGGTTAACCGGCATGCCAGGTAGGACAAAGCCGTTAGAATTCACCCTTCGTTTGGGGGTGTTGTTTCAACACAACCAATCCAGGGATTTTAAGGGCCGCCCACGAGCGGCCTCAGCGCTGAACCGGCTCGGCCGGGATTGCCCCAGCGACAACCCCGGGAATACCGAGAGTGACAGCGAGAGTGACTGTTAAGAACCGCCTGAAGCAAGTCCAAGCCAGCCTGCAGCATGCCGAGGCCTTTGCCGCCCGGCATCCGCGTGCGCTGACGGCCACCGTCGTCGGCCTGCTGAGTTGCTTCGCCGTGACCGCCTTCGGCATCGCGCCGCTGGCCCCTGACGCCGCCGAGCTTCCCAAGCGCACGTTGGTCGAGACCCTGGCCACGCCCGATGTGGAGAGTCAGCTCGAGGAGCTGGCCACGCACGCCGTCGGCCTGACCCGCGCCGAAGCCACCCGCTCCAGCGATACCCCTGACAGCCTGCTCAAGCGTGCCGGCGCCTTCGACCCGGCCGCCGCGGCCTTCCTGCGCACTGACCCGCTGGGCCGGCGCGTGCTGCAGGGCCGCGCCGGCAAGATGGTCCACCTGACAGCCGACGCCTCCGGCCAGGTGCAGAAGATCGTCATGCGCTTCCCGGCCGAAAAGGTCGAGCAGCAAGCAAGTCATTTCACCCGGTTGACGATCGAGCGCGTCGGCGGCCGCTTCACCGCCCGCACCGAAACGGCACCGCTGCAGGCCCAGGTGGCCTTGGGCAGCGGCACCATCCGCACCTCGCTGTTCGCCGCTACCGACGACGCCAACATCCCCGACGCCATCGCTTCGCAGATGGCCGACATGTTCTCGGGCGACATCGACTTCCACCGCGAGCTGCGCAAGGGCGACCGCTTCAGCATCGTCTACGAGACGCTGACCGCCGACGGCGAGCCGGTCCCGTGGGACGGCGGCGTGGGTCGACTGCTGGCCGGCGAGTTCACGAACAACGGCCGCACCTACTCGGCCGTCTATTTCAAGGACAACGCCACCGGCAAGAGCAGCTTCTTCGGCTTTGACGGTACGAGCAAGCGTCGCGCCTTCCTGGCCAGCCCGATGGAGTTCTCGCGCATCACCAGCGGCTTCGCGATGCGCTTCCATCCCATCATGCAGACTTGGCGCCAGCACAACGGTGTCGACTACGGTGCGCCGACCGGCACGGCCGTGCGGTCGGTGGGCGATGGCACGGTCGAAATGGCCGGCTGGCAGAACGGCTTTGGCAATGTCGTGCAGGTGCGCCACGCCGGCGACCGCAGCACGGTCTACGCGCACCTGAGCCGCATTGACGTCAAGAAGGGCCAGCGCATCGAACAGGGCATGAAGCTCGGTGCCGTCGGCTCGACCGGCTGGGCCACCGGCCCGCACCTGCACTTCGAGTTTCGCGTCGGCGGCCGCCACATGGACCCACGCACCATCGCTCGCGCCTCCGAGGCGATCACGCTGCCGAACTACGCCAAGTCGCAGTTCCTGCAGACCGTCGCCAGCGTCAAGACCCAACTGGCCGTGGCCGAGACCATGGATGGCGTCTCAGCCGCCGACTGAGCTCCGTCAGCTCTACATCGGGCTGATGTCGGGCACCTCGCTCGACGGCATTGATGGCGTCCTCTTCGACGCCGATGCGCTGGCCGTCACCGGCCATGTGCATGCCCCCTTCTCCCACGCGCTGCGCGACGAGTTGTTGGCACTGAACGCACCTGGCGGTAACGAGCTGCATCGCGCCGCCTTGGCTGCCAATGCGGTAGCCCGTGCCTATGCCGACGTCGTCTCGCAGTTGCTTGAAGCCACGGGCGTTCCACGCAAGCAGATTGCGGCGATGGGCGCTCATGGCCAGACGGTGCGCCACCGCCCGGACGGCTTCGACGGCTACACGACGCAACTGCTGAACGGCGCCCTGCTGGCCGAGCAGGTCGGCATTGACGTCATCTGCGACCTGCGCAGCCGCGATGTGGCCGCGGGCGGCCAGGGCGCGCCACTGGTGCCGGCCTTCCACCGCGCCGTCTTCGGTGCAGCGCAGGCGGACGTGGCAGTGCTCAATCTCGGCGGCATCAGCAACCTCAGCCTGCTGCATGCCGACGGCCGCACCGGCGGCTTCGACTGCGGCCCGGCCAACTGCCTGATGGATGGCTGGATCGCCCGACATCGCGGCTTGGCCTATGACGCCGACGGCGCCTGGGCCGCGACGGGCAAGGTGCTTCCCGAACTGTTGGCGGCATTGCGGGCCGAACCCTGGTTCGCATTACCGCCGCCCAAGAGCACGGGGCGCGATCTCTTCCATCTGCGCTGGTTGGACGCGAAGCTGGCGCCCAGTCTCGCGCCGGAGGATGTGCAGGCGACGCTGCTGGAGCTCAGCGCTCGCTGCGTGTCCGACGCCCTGCACACCACCATGCCACAGGCCAAGCACTTGATCGCCTGCGGTGGCGGCGCCCTGAACGGCACGCTGATGGGCCGCCTGGCGGCGCTGCTGCCCGGCGTGGCCGTGCAGACCAGCGCCGCGCACGGCCTGCCGGTCGACCAGGTCGAAGCGGCGGCCTTCGCCTGGCTGGCCCGGTGCTTTGTCCAGCGCCGGCCGGGCAATCTGCCTGCCGTCACCGGCGCAGCAGGMACGCGCCTGCTGGGGGCACTCTACCCCGCCTGACAGCGCGGGCTCAGCCCGGTTCGGGCGGGTCCTGCTGCTTGATCGCCAGCGCCACGTGGCTGTCGCCCGATTCGAGCTGGCCGAAGATGCCAGCCGAGGCCATCGTGATCAGGGCCATGCAGACAAAGGTGGCGCGAAAGGCCTGCAGCGTCTGCACACCGTCCATGCCGAAGTGCGCTGTGAAGGCCGCCAGCACCGCGCCCGCCGCGGCCACACCCATGCCCATGGCCAGCATCTGCACCATGGACAGCAGGCTGTTGCCACTGCTCGCGTTGTCGGGCTCGAGATCCTTCAGCGTCAGCGTGTTCATCGCGGTGAACTGCATCGAGTTGACGGCGCCAAAGAGTGCCAGTTGCACGACAGTCACCACCAGCGGCTGCCCAGGCGTGGCGAAGCCGAAGCTCGCCATCGTCAGCCCGACCAGCAAGGTGTTGACGACCAGCACACGCCGGTAGCCGTGGCGCCGGATGAGCGGTGTCGTCACGCGCTTCATCGACATGCTGGCCAGGGCCACGGGCAACATCATCATGCCGGCCTGGGCGGGCGAATAGCCCATGGTCACCTGCAGCAGCAGCGGGATCAGGAAGGGCATGCAGGAGCTGCCCAGGCGCGAGAACAGATTGCCGAGCAGGCCGATGCGCAGCGCACCGATGCGAAACAGCCGGGGCGAAAACAGCGGGTCGGGCCGGCGCAGGGCATGCAGCCAGTAGGTCGTCAGGCTGGCCAGCCCGAAGATCATCAACATCAGTACCGAAGCCTGGCGCAAGCCCAGGCCCGACAGGCCGTCCAGCGCCAGCGAGACCGCGGCCATGCCGAAGGCCAGCAGCAGATAGCCCGTCAGATCAAAGCGCCCGACCGCGACCGGCGCAGGTGCTGGCATGTAGCGCAACGTGGCCAAGGCGCCGATGAGGCCGACCGGCAGGTTGATCAGAAAGATCCAGTGCCAGGACGCCGCCTGCACCAGCCAGCCGCCCAGCGTTGGGCCGATCAGCGGGCCGACCAAGCCGGGAATGGCAACGAAGCTCATCGCCTGCAGGAAGCGCTCGCGCGGGAAGGTGCGCAGCACGACCAGGCGTCCGACCGGCAGCAGCAGCGCGCCACCAGCGCCTTGCACGACACGCGCGGCGACCAGGGCGTCCAGGCTGGGCGCCAACGCGCACAGCACCGAGCCGATCACGAAGAGGACGATTGCGCCGACGTAGATGCGGCGCGTGCCGAAGCGGTCCGCCACCCAGCCCGTGGCCGGGATCAGCATGGCCATCGTCAGCGAATAGGCGACGACGACGGACTGCATGCGCAGCGGGCTTTCGCCCAGGCTGCGCGCCATTGCCGGCAGCGCCGTGTTGACGATGGTGGCGTCCAGCGTCTGCATGAAGAAGCCGAGGGCCACCAGCCACAGCAGCATGCGCTGCTTGCGTTCCTGATCCATGTCGGGAGACGGCAAGGGAGGTGCCATGGGTCGGCAATGAAAAAGCCGCCCGGAGGCGGCTTGTCAGCGAGGGTTGAGCGAAGGCTCAGACCGAGAAGGAGGAGCCGCAGCCGCAGGTCGTCGTGGCGTTCGGGTTCTTGATGACGAACTGGGCGCCCTGCAGGTCTTCCTTGTAGTCGATCTCGGCACCCATCAGGTATTGCAGGCTCATCGAGTCGATCAGCAGCGTGACGCCATTCTTCTGCATCTGCGTGTCGTCGTCGTTGACGGCCTCGTCGAAGGTGAAGCCGTACTGGAAGCCGGAGCAACCACCACCCTGCACGAAAACGCGCAGCTTCAGGTCCGGGTTGCCTTCCTCGGCCACCAGGTCGCGCACCTTGTCGGCGGCGCTGTCGGTGAACACCAGGGGCACGGGAATGTCAGTGACGGGGGTATCAAGCACGGCGCTCATGGCGAGGCTCCTGTGAATCTGTCCAGAGACGAATATGGGGATTGTCCGCGCAAAAACAAAAGGCCGCTCGAAGCGGCCTTTTGTGTCCAAGCGCAGCAATTAACGCTTGCTGAACTGCTTCCTGCGACGGGCGCCGTGCAGACCGACCTTCTTACGCTCGACTTCACGCGCGTCACGCGTGACGAAGCCGGCGCGGCTCAGTTCGGGCTTCAGGGCTGCGTCGTAGTCGATCAGCGCGCGGGTGATGCCCAGGCGCAGGGCGCCGGCTTGACCCGATTCGCCACCACCGTGCACGTTCACCTTGATGTCGAAGGCTTCACCATTGTTCGTCAGCAGCAGGGGCTGCTTGGCGATCATGATGGACGTCTGACGACCAAAGTAAGCGTCGATGGCCTTGCCATTGACGATGATCTGGCCCGTGCCCTTCTTCATGAAGACGCGAGCGACCGACGACTTGCGACGGCCCGTACCGTAATTCCAGTTTCCGATCATGGCCGTTCCTTAGATCTCGAGAGCCTTGGGCTGCTGGGCGGTATGCGGGTGCGTCGGGCCTGCGTAGACCTTCAGCTTCTTGACCATGGCGTAACCGAGCGGGCCCTTGGGCAGCATGCCCTTGACGGCCTTTTCCAGCGCGCGGCCGGGGTGCTTGGCTTGCATGTCCTTGAACTTCGTGGCGTAGATGCCGCCGGGGAAGCCGCTGTGACGGTAGTACACCTTGTCGGTGGCCTTGTTGCCCGTGACACGGAGCTTTTCGGCATTGACGATGACGATGAAATCACCGGTATCCACGTGAGGCGTGTAAATGGCCTTGTGCTTGCCGCGCAAACGGAGTGCCACTTCGCTGGCAACACGTCCGAGCACCTTGTCGGTGGCGTCAATCACAAACCACTCGTGCGTCACTTCGGCCGGCTTGGCGCTGAAGGTCTTCATGAGAGTGCTTTCGCTGCGCCGGCTTCAAACTGCTGAAACCGGCAATAGATGGCTGAACTTCGACCGGTCTCGGTGCTTGTGTCTGATGCACAGCCTCTCAACACGGCTCTTTCCCGCAGCCTTTTGACGGAAAAGCCCACGAGTGTAGCAGTGCGGCCGATGGTTTGAAAAGGACCGAGGCGTTAACCTTGCCATACCTTTGCAGTGCCCGCCATGCCCAAGCCCCCGTCCGCCGCCTCTCCTCCCCTCGCCGAAGCCGCGGCGGGCGAGGGCCATGAGCTGTCGGCCTTCGGCCTCGACCCGATTGCGCCGGCAGCCGCCCCGGCCGAACCGGCAGGCCCTCTGGCCAAGGCCCGGGCTGCATTGGAGCTCCTTTCCACCTGGGTGCCAATTCGCTCACTCGCGCGCCGCCACCGCCATCGCATCATTGACCACCTGCTGGCGCTGGAGCCGCAGGACCGTTACTTGCGCTTCGGGTACCCGGCTTCGGACGAGCAGATTCGCAAATACGCCCTCAGCATCGACTTTGCCCGCGACGARGTGCTGGGCATCTTCAACCGCCGCCTGCACCTGATCGCCCTGGCCCATCTGGCCTATGGGCAACCGATGCCGGGTGAGCCCAGCCGCACGATGGCCGAGTTCGGCGTCTCCGTGCTGCCGCAGTCGCGCGGCCGGGGCCTGGGACGGCGGCTTTTCGACGCCGCGGGCTTGCATGCCCGCAACCGGGGTATCGACACCCTGTTCATCCACGCATTGAGCGAAAACCGGCCCATGCTGCGCATTGCGGCGGCGGCCGGCGCCATCGTCGAGCGCGACGGCAGCGAATCCGCGGCCTATCTGCGCCTGCCACCCGAATCATTCAGCTCCCAGGTCGAGCAGGCACTGGAGCGGCATCTGGGCGAGCTGGATTTCCAGTTCAAGCGCCAGGCTCAAGTGCTGAGTGGATTTGTCGACAGCGTTGCCGAGGTCAAAGCCCATTTCGAATCTCCCGGCCGCGCTGCCAAGGAATAAATGACGGGCCAACGGCCGTTTTCCCAGGCATGCTCCCCCTCAGGCCCGGGGGAATCGGGACTAGCGAGTAATTCCTTTTAGGGACGTTGCGCTACATTGCCCGACCATTGCGCCGCGAGAAAACAAGGTCGGCGTCATCCGCCGAAATCCCTTCAGGGTATGCCGTACGCCATCTATTGGATCGCCGCGCTGGCTGTTTGCGTCCTGGGTCTGGCCATCAGCCTGATCTGGGCGCTGCGCCGACCTGCGTACGCCAATAAAGGCTTGCCGGCGGAGTGGTCACTCACGGCGCGGCCTGTATTCACGACCGACGAGCGCCGTGTCTTCCGGCTGCTGCGCGAGGCCCTGCCCCACCACGTCGTGCTGTCCAAGCTGCCGCTGGTGCGGTTTTGCCAGCCGACCGAGGCCAAGGAAGTGCGCTACTGGTTCGATCTGCTCGGCGCCTCGCATGTGACCTTCGCTGTCTGCAGCCCCAATGGTCGCGTGCTGGCCGCCATCGACCTCGAGGGCGAGCGCGGCGTTACGCCGCGCAGCCTGCAGATCAAGCATGCCGTGCTCTCCGCCTGCCGCGTGCGTTATTTGCGCTGCGCGATGGACCAGTTGCCCAGCGTCGCCGAGCTGCAGCTTTTGGTGCCCCAGAGCAGCAATTCACGCGGCCCGCTYCCCGCACCGGCAGCCACATCGACGCCGCCGCGCCGCCGCATGGGCAGCAGCGAGGACGAATTCGGCAGCGACTGGGGGCAGTTCTCCCAGCCTCTGCCGCTGTGGCAGGACGCTGGCGTCTTCAGTGGCGGCAATGACGGCTATGGGGACCGAGAGCGCGACCGCCATCCGCGCATGCCGGCCCAGCCCGCCGCGCCGCATCCACAGCGCCGTCTGTCCTCACGCAACCTCGACCCGGCGCGCTACAACCCGCGCAATCTGCCGGTGCTCGATGACGCCGACGAGGAGGCCATGATGGACGACATCGTCGGCGTCGTCGTCGATGCGCCGCGCTACGCCACCCAGCGTCCCCGTCGGAGTTGATTGCAACCGGCGACACTCGCCGGATGCATGACGCGACCCCTGATCTCAGTTTCGGCGACCTGACGCCGGAGTTCATGCTCGACGCCCTGGACGCCGCCGGCCTGCGTGCCGACGGCCGGCTGCTGCAGCTCAACTCCTTCGAGAACCGCGTGCTGATGCTGCACCTGGAGGACGGCGGCGCGGCTGTCGCCAAGTTCTACCGCCCGGCGCGCTGGAGCGATGCGCAGATCCTGGAAGAACACGATTTCGCCACCGAGCTCGCCGCCGCCGAGGTGCCCGTCGCGGCGCCGTGGACGCTGGAGGGCGGTTCCACCCTTTTCCACTATCAGGGCCAGCGCCTGGCCGTCACGCCGCGCCAGGGTGGGCGCGGGCCGGAGCTGGAAGACCCCGAAGTGCTGCGCTGGATCGGCCGGCTACTGGCTCGCCTGCACGGCGTCGGCCGCCAAAAGCCCTTTGCCGAACGCCTGGCCTGGGCCAGCGCCGCGCCCGCCCAGGCCGCACGCGATTGGCTGATGGGCAACGACGCCATCCCGCCCGAGATCGCACCCGCCTGGGACGAGGCCGCACGCCGCTGCATTGATGCCATCCAGGCCGCCTTTGACAGCCTGCCCGACCTGCAGTTGACACGCCTGCATGGCGACTGCCATCCCGGCAACATCCTCTGGACGCCTGACCGCGGGCCGCACTTCGTCGACCTCGACGACGCCGTCAATGGCCCGGTGGTGCAGGACCTGTGGATGCTGTTGCCCGGCGAGCCCGATGCTGCACGCAGCCTGCTCAACGCCGTGCTCGATGGCTACGAGCAGATCGCCGAATTCGATGATCGCGAACTGCGTCTGATCGAACCGTTGCGAACAATGCGCATGATCCACCACAGCGCCTGGCTGGCTCGCCGCTGGGGCGACCCGGCCTTCCCTCTCGCCTTCCCCTGGTTTGGCACGCCCAACTATTGGCTGGACCAAGTGGCCAAGCTGAGGGAACAGCTGGAAGCGATGCGGCCCAAGGGCAGCACCCCGACGCTGGCCCGTGACGAGGACGAGGTCAACTTCGATGGCGACGGCTTCGCCTGATTCGCTCAGGGCAGTGGGCTCGTCAACACCACGGCATAGCCATCGGGGTCGCGCAGCCAGAACYCCCAGTTGCCGTTCTGGCTCCAGCGCTTCGGCCTGACGACGTCGACATCCAGCGCTGTCGCCCGCTCCACGGCGGCGTCGAAGTCAGCCAGCTCGAACCACAGCAGCACGCCGTTGCCATAGGGGCGCAACTCGACGTCGCCAAGAGGCCCATGATCGTGATCGACCTCCCAGCGGTGCAACTGCAGCAGCAAATGGCCGTCGGGCGCGTTCAGGCGTTCGTATTCGTCGCCGCCGTGGCCGCTGTGGCACCCCAGCAAGCGCTGATACCAGCGGCTGCTGGCGGGCACGTCATGGACGCAGATCAGCGGGACGAGTTGCATGGCGGCTCTCCAGGAACGCCGTGAAATGCTAGCGCCAAGGTGGGGTCGATTGCCAGAAAATACTGGATATCCATACAGTCTTATGATCTCATTCAAGCTCCGGATTCTTCCCCCGACCTGCCTGTTTCCTGGCCATGTTGTCCGCTTCTCTCGCCTCCTGCGTCCCTTGCGCTGCCTTGCGGCCCCCGCTCGTCCCCCTGCCGCTGGACGACGCCCGGCTGCAGGGGCGGCTGTGGCGCGGCAGCAGCCTGAGCACCGCCGCCGACCCGACGCTGGCCAGTGGCTTTGCGGCGCTGGACGCCGAGCTGCCCGGCGGCGGCTGGCCGCTGCGAGCCGTCACCGAGCTGCTGACGCCGCAGCCCGGCGTGCTGGAGTGGCGGCTGCTGGCGCCGGCGCTGAGCGGCTGGTGGGCGGCCCAGGCCCTGCCGGCGGCCGCTCCCGGCCGTCGCGGACGCGTGGTCACGTCGGCGCTGCGTTCGCTGCTGCTCATCAACCCGCCCCACACGCCCCATCTGCCGGGCCTGCAGGCCCTGGGCCTGCCACCCTCGGCACTGATCTGGGTGGAGGCCAGCACGCCGGCTCAAGCGCTCTGGGCCGCCGAGCAGGCCATCAAGTCGCGCGTGGCCGTGCTGGCCTGGCTGCCCGAGGCGCGGCCGGAGCAGATCCGGCGCCTGCAGGTCAATGCGCTGAGTTCCGATGCGCCGGCCTTCCTGATGCGGCCGGAGCGCGTGCAGCAGCAGTCCTCGGCCGCGCCGCTGCGCCTGATCGTGCAGCCGGGCGAGGGCTGGGACCTGGCCGTGCACCTGCTCAAGCGCCGCGGGCCCGCGCACGAGGGCTGGCTTGAACTGCCCGCCGTGCCCGGCGCGGTGGAACCGCTGCTGACTGCCGCCAAGCGCAAGCCCCTGCCTGCCCCCATGCCGGAGCCCGCGCCGGCTCCGGCCAGCCCTCCGATGGAGCGCCCTCATGCGCTGGCTCGCCCTGTGCTGCAGGCCTGATGCCCAAGGCAACGCCGGGCCGCCCCAAGTTGCCTTGACCCCCTCGGGGGGCGGGCAGGGCGCAGCCCTGCCCTGGGGGTCAACAGGTCATATTGGCGATGTTGACGCCCTCGGCTGGCTGGCGCTGAGCTTCACGCCGCGCGTTGCGCGGCTGGAGGAAGCGGTGGTGGCCGAGGTGTCGGCCAGCCTGCGGCTGTTCCGCGGCGCACGGGCGTTGCGGCAGCGGCTGCAGACGCAGGCAACACAAGCCGGCTTGGCCCTGGGCGACATGGCCTGGGCGCCGACAGCGCTGGGCGCCTTGGCACTGGCGCGTTGCAGCGACATCAATCCTGGCCGCCTGAGCGAGCGCCTGGACGCGCTGCCGTTATCGGCACTGAGCGCCGCCCAAGCCCATCACGCCATGCTGGCCCGCCTGGGCTGCACGCGCCTGGGCGAGCTGCGCCGGCTGCCTCGCCCGGCACTGGCCAAGCGCTTTGGCCCGGCGCTGCTGACGGCGCTGGACCAGGCCTATGGCGACCTGCCCGAGATGCACAGCTGGCTGACCCTGCCCGATCGCTTCGACGCCCGGCTGGAGCTGCCCTACCGCGTCGAGCACGCGCCCGTGCTGCTGCACTTTGCTGAAACCCTGCTGCGCCAGCTCTGCGCCTTCCTCGCCGCCCGCCATGCCGGTGTGCGTGCGCTGCGACTGGCCTGGCAGCACGACGCGATGCGCCCCCGCGACGTGGCCGACAGCGGCGAGCTGACCGTGGCCACGGCGGACACGACGCGCGATCTGAGGCGGCTTACAAGGCTGCTGTCCGAACACCTGGGCCGCATGACACTGGCCGCGCCAGCCGGCGAAATCCGCCTCAGCGCCGATACCGTGCTGCCGCTGGAGGAAGGCAGCAGCAGCCTGTTGCCCGGCCCCGCCGATCCGCAGGAGCGCACGACGACGAATGCGCTGCTGGAGCGGTTGTCGGTGCGCCTGGGCGCCGACCATGTGCGCGAAGGCCGGCTGCGCGAAGACCATCGGCTGGCCGAAATGCAGCGCTGGCAGCCTTGGCCAGCACCGCCTTCCGTAGCTGTGCGCTCTCCACCAGGGCCGCAGCCGACCTGGCTCGTCGAGCCACCACAGCCACTGCGCTGCGATGCGCAGGAACAACCGCTGTACGCCGGGCCGCTGGCGCGAGTCAGCGGCCCGCACCGCATCGAGGCCGGGTGGTGGGAGGGCCGCGGCGGCCTGCAGACGCGCGACTACTTCGTCTACCGCAGCGCCGCGCGCGGGTTGCTGTGGGTCTATCACGAGCGCCTGCCGGACGCGGCAACGGCCACATCGGGATGGTTCCTGCATGGGGTCTTCGCATGACGCCGCCGATGTCGGACCGCGACGAGCGGCTGGCGATGCTGCGCGAGCAGGGAATCGCCTCGGAAGCCGACCTGCGCCGCGCCGCCGATGGGTGGCAACGGGCCCAGCCCGGCTCGCGCACCGACGTGCCGCGGTATGCCGAGCTGCACTGCCTGTCGGCCTTCAGCTTCCTGCGTGGCGCGTCCGAGCCGGCCGAACTGGTGGAGCGTGCCTGCGACCTGGGCTACGAAGCGCTGGCCATCACCGACGAATGCTCGCTGGCGGGCGTCGTGCGCGCGCACAAGCAATTGCGGGAGATGCGCGAGGCAGCGCACCACGCCCTGAAAGAGGTTGCACGCGAGGCGGGCCAGACCGAAGACGACATTGCGCAACCGCAGCTGATGCAGTTGCTGATCGGCAGCGAGTTCCTTGTGCGCGACGACACCGGCACGCCGCGCTTCAAGCTCGTGCTGCTGGCGCAGAACCTCAACGGCTACGGCAATCTCAGCCAGTTCATCACCCGGCTGCGGCGTGCCAGCCCGGTCAAAGGCGAGTACACGCTGCACTGGCGCCAGATCTCACCCGAGAAACTGTCCGACTGCCTGGCCCTGCTCGTGCTGCCGCGCGAGGCCCCAGATGCCGAGCTGGCGCCGGCGGCGCATTGGGTGCTGCGCCATTTCGCCGGCCGCGCCTGGATCGCCGTCGAGCTGCTGCGCGAGGCCAGCGATGCGCTGTGGCTGCAGCGGCTGCAGGCGCTGTCCGAGGAGACGGCGCTGCCGCTGGTTGCCGCCGGTGACGTGCACTTCCACGTGCGCTCGCGCAAGGCGCTGCAGGACGTGATGACGGCCACGTGCCTGGGCCGCACGGTGGCCGAGTGCGGTTTCGACCTGCAGCCCAACGCCGAGCGCCATCTGCGCAGCCGCTACCGGATCTCGCAGATCTATCCGCAAGCGTTGATGCGAGAGACGACGCAGGTGGCGGCTCGCTGCACGTTCAGCCTCAACGAGATCAGCTACCGCTACCCCAGCGAGGTCGTGCCTGCCGGTCGCACGCCGCGCCAGCACCTGCGCGATCTGACCTATGCCRGTGCTTACAAGCGCTGGCCAGAAGCCAAGGGCGGTGTGCCCGACAAATTCAAGCGCCGCATCGAGGACGAACTGGAACTGATCGAGGAGCTGGCGTACGAACACTACTTCCTGACCGTTGCCGATGTGGTCGACTTCGCGCGCAGCATCGGCATCCTCTGCCAGGGTCGCGGCTCGGCCGCCAACAGCGTGGTCTGCTACTGCCTGCACGTCACATCGGTGGACCCCGACCGCAGCACGCTGCTGTTCGAGCGCTTCATCAGCCGCGAGCGCAACGAACCGCCGGACATCGACGTCGACTTCGAGCATGAGCGCCGCGAGGAGGTCATCCAGCACCTCTACAAGAAATACGGCCGCGACCGTGCCGCACTGACGGCCGTCGTCATCTGCTACCGGCCCAAAAGCGCGATCCGGGATGTCGGCAAGGCGCTGGGCTTCAGCGAGGCGCAGCTCGAAGTGATGAGCAATGACCACAGCGGCTGGTCCACCCAGGTGCTGCCCGAAGAACACCGCCTCGAGCTGCTGCAGCAGCTTGGCTTGCCGGACGACGATCCCCGGCTTCAGCAACTCATCACTCTGGGCCGCCAGCTCAACGGGCTGCCCCGCCACCTCTCCCAGCACGTGGGCGGCTTCGTGCTGACGCAAGGCTCGCTCGAGCGCCTCGTTCCCATCGAGAACGCGACGATGAAGGACCGCAGCGTCATCGAGTGGGACAAGGACGACATCGACGAGCTGAAGATGATGAAGGTCGATGTGCTCGCCCTRGGCATGCTCAGCGCCATCCGGCGTTGCTTCGATCTCGTCAACCCGATGCGCGGCACGGCCATCGACCTGACCATCCCCGACAACGACACCGCCACCTACGACATGATCTGCAAGGCCGACACCATCGGTGTGTTCCAGATCGAGTCACGCGCGCAGATGTCGATGTTGCCGCGCTTGCGGCCGCGGACCTACTACGACTTGGTAGTCGAGGTCGCCATCGTGCGCCCTGGCCCCATCGAAGGCGGCATGGTGCATCCCTACCTGAAGAACCGCGCCCTGCCCGAAGACCAGGTCGAATACCCCAGCGAAGCCCTGAAGGAAGCTCTCTGGCGCACCCGCGGCGTGCCCATCTTCCAGGAGCAGGTCATGCAGGTGGCCATGATCGCCGCGGGCTTCAGCGCCGGCGAAGCCGATGAACTGCGCCGTGCCATGGCCGCGTGGAAGCGCCCCGGCGTGCTGGAGAAGTACTACGACAAGGTCGTCAAGGGCATGCGAGAACGAGGTTATGAGGACGCGTTTGCCGAGCGCATCTTCAGCCAGATCAAGGGCTTCTCCTCCTACGGCTTCCCCGAGTCCCATGCCGCCAGCTTCGCGCTGCTGACCTATGTCAGCTCCTGGCTCAAATGCCACGAGCCCGCAGCCTTCCTGTGCGCGCTGCTGAACTCGCAACCGCTGGGCTTCTACACGCCCAGCCAGCTCATTCAGGATGCGCGCCGGCACGAGGTCGAGGTGCGCGCCATCGACGTGAACCACAGCAACAAGGACAGCACGCTGGAGCCCCGACCGGGCGAGCACCAACCCGCCGTGCGGCTGGGCCTGCGCCTCGTCGGCGGCCTGGGCGACGAGGCGGCCGAGCGCATCGAGCAGGCTCGCGCTCGCGACGGCGAATTCGCCCACCCGCAGGACCTGGCCTTCCGAGCCCGCCTGACGCAGCAAGACATGCAACAGCTCGCCGCCGCCGATGCACTGACGTCGCTGGCCGGCCATCGCCGCCAGCAGGTCTGGCAGGCCTCGGCCCTGCATGCCATGCCGGAGCTGCTGCAGGGCAGCCTGTTGCCCGAGGACGACCTCGAACTGCCCGCCGCCGCCGAGGGCGAGGAGGTGCTGTGGGACTACGCCGCCACCGGCCTGACGCTGCGCCGCCACCCGCTGGCCCTGCTGCGCCCACGCCTGTCCAAGCAAGGGCTGCTCAGCGCCCAGCAGCTCGACGCCGTCAAGAGCGGCCGCCGCGCCAAGGCCTGCGGCATCGTCACCGGGCGGCAGAAGCCGCAGACGGCCAAGGGCACCCTGTTCGTCACGCTGGAGGACGAGACCGGCAACGTGCAGGTCATCGTCTGGCCCAAGGTCTATGAAGAGCACCGCAGCGCCATCCTCGGCGCACGGCTGCTGGCCGTGGAAGGCGTCTGGCAGCGCGGCGACGGCGATGTGCGCCACCTGCTGGCGCAGGGCTTCACCAACCTCAACCCGCTGCTGGGCCGGTTGCCGACGGAGAGTCGGGACTTCAAGTGAGCCAAACCGAGCAAGTTCCGCTTCTGAACACCGGGCCGCACAGGGGCCCACCATGACCGCCACTTCGGGCCGCTGCCAAGTGCGCACTGCGCACTGGATGCAGCAGCCAGTAATGAGCGGAGGAGCGAAGCCCTGCGTCCTAATGGGCCCAATCGGTCAGAAATTTCAATCCACTCCCATAAGACGGGCGCACAGCCAGTATCTCATTCGCGACATACCCTTACGGAAATCTGCTCTAATTATTCTGAAAAATCAGTCCCCAATCCGGAGGGCCAGCGATGAAGACCCCGCAAAACCGTCGCATCCTGTTGGTGGATGACATGCCTGCAATCCACGAGGATTTTCGAAAGATCCTCATGCCGCAAGCGCCGGAACACGCGCAACTCAGCGCCGTGG
>NZ_JBFUMO010000053.1:0-19975 GCF_054049355.1 Roseateles sp. P5_E11
GCGTCGAGGATTGGCAGCAGAGCCAGACCGCCCACTGGGACGAGAAGCCGCCGCTGCACAACCCGGCCTTCACGCGCAGCTGGTTCCTGCGCTGCCGTGACCTGATCGACAGCTACAAGCCCGACCTGGTCTACATGGACAACACGACGCTGCCGCTSGGCCAGGCCGGCCTGGACATCGCCGCTCATTTCTACAACGCCAGCATGGCCTGGAACGGCGGCAAGCTGGAGGCCGTGCTCAACGCCAAGGTGATGCCCAGCGAATGGCGCGCCGGCCTCGTCGAGGACGTCGAGCGCGGCTTTCGCGAAGGCATCGAGCCCCAGCCCTGGCAGACCGACACCTGCCTGGGCGACTGGCACTACAGCCGCGGCATTTTCGATAACCACCAGTACAAGCCAGCCAGCACGGTCATCCACCGCTTGTGCGACATCGTCTCCAAAAACGGCAACCTGCTGCTGTCGGTGCCGCTGCGCGGCGACGGCACCATCGACGCCGACGAGCAGAAGATCCTCGGCGAGATCGCCACGTGGATGGTGCGCAACGGCGAGGCCATCTACGGCACCCGCCCCTGGCGCATCTACGGCGAAGGCCCTACCAAGGTCAGCGGCGGCATGTTCAGCGAAGGCAGCTCCAAGCCGCTGACGGCCGAGGACATCCGCTTCACGACCAAGGGCGGCGTGCTCTATGCCATCGCGCTGGGCTGGCCCCGTGACGGCCTGCTGCGCATCCCCACCTTGGCCCAGGGCTCGGCACTCGCCCCCGGCGCCATCGAGAACGTGCAGGCTGTGGGCTCGCCCGACAGCCTGAGCTTCACGCGCAACCACCGTTGGCTGGAAGTGAAGCTGCCGCAGGGCCTCGCCGGCTCGCCGGCGGTGGCCATCAGGATCCGCGGCGCAGTGGTCTGAGCAACACAACCGACTGACCTCTTGCATCCCCCGTTTTCGCCTCGCGCGACCTGACGACACCTCATGAAGAAGACCACTCCCATCGCCACCGCCCTGCTCGCGCTGGCCGCAGCTCAGGCCCAATCGGCCGACATCGTCATCACCTCGCCAGGCGGCCTGGTCGCCATCCGCATCGCCGACGACGGCGCCAGCTACAGCGTGGTCCGCCGCGGCGAGACCGTGATCACCCGCTCGGCGCTGGGCCTCGAACTCGAAGGCCAGCCCGCCTTCGGCACGCTGAAGCTCGAATCACGGCAGGACGCGGCGGAAGACCGCGTCATCCCCTTGGTCGCCACCAAGGCCGCGACCGCGCGCGACCACTACCGCAGCGCAACGCTGAGCTTTCGCGAAGCCGGCGGCGGGCGCCGCCGGCTGCTCGTCGATGCGCGTGCGTATGACGACGGCGTCGCCTTCCGCTACCGCATTGAGGGCAGCGCCCCCGTCAAGCTCAAGGGCGAGCAGACCACCTTCGTGCCGGCCGGCGATCCGTCCTGCCTGCTGACCCCGGTCGACGGCGGCCACGAAGCGCAGTTCGAACGCCAGCGCATCTCGCAACTGAAGTCCGACGCGGTCTTCGACATGCCGGTGGTCTGCGCCACACCGTCGGGCCGCACCCACTACGCCATCACGCAGGCCCACCTGCAGGGCTACACCGGCGCCTCGTTCCGCCGCGAAGGCGAGGCGTTGCGCCTGCAGCTGTCCGGCGTTCCGGGCCGCCAGGGCCCCGCCTTCGTCTCGACGGGCGGGCTGACGACGGCCTGGCGCGCAGTCATGATGGCCGACCGCGCCGGCGACCTGATCCCGTCGCACCTGGTCGGCAACCTCAACCCGGCACCGACCGGCGACTTCAGCTGGGTCAAGCCCGGCAAGACGACCTGGGACTGGTGGTCCGGCCCGCTGGAGGGTGTCAAGCCCGATCTGGCCGCCTACAAGCGCTTCATCGACTTCGCCGCCGAGTCCGGCTTCCCCTACCACCTGATCGATGCCGGCTGGTCCTTCGGTGCCGGCCCCTGCTGCGACCCGCTGCCGACGACCGACATCGCCAGCGCCGCCGACGGCATCGACATGCCGGCCCTGGTTCGCTACGCGGCCGACAAGGGCGTGGGCCTGATGCTGTGGGTGCATTGGGAGCACCTGGCGCCGCGCATGGACGAGGTGCTCGACACCTACGCGCGCTGGGGCATCAAGGGTATCAAGGTCGACTTCATGAACCGCGACGACCAGGACATCGTCAAGTTCTACGAGCGTGTGGCTGAGGCAACGGCCAAGCGCCAGATGTTGCTGGACATGCACGGCGCCTACGTCCCCGCCGGCCTGCAGCGCACCTACCCCAACTACATCACCCAGGAAGGCGTGCTGGGCRCCGAGTGGAACAAGATGGACAAGCGCGTCACGCCGCGGCACAACCTGATGCTGCCCTACACGCGCATGCTGACGGGGCCGATGGACTACACGCCCGGCGGCTTCCGCAACGCGACGCCGACCACCTACGAGATTCGCGCCGTCATGCCGCTGACCCAGACGACGCGCGGCCAGGCGCTGGCCATGTACGTCGTCTACGACAGCCCGCTGCAGATGGTCTCCGACGACCCCTCCAGCTACCGCGGCGAGGCCGGCTTCGAATTCATCAAGCGCGTGCCTACCGCCTGGGACGAAACTCGCTTCATCTCCGGCGAACCCGGCGAGGACATCGTGCTGGCGCGCCGCCACGGCAAGACCTGGTACCTCGGCGCGATGACCGGCGACCAGGCCCGCACGCAAAAGGTGTCGCTCCGCTTCCTGCCCCCTGGGAATTGGAAGGCCATGGTCTGGCAGGACGGCGAAGAGGTCCGCGAAGTGCGCCGCACGCAGCGCGTGGTGACGAGCAAAGACGTGCTCAGCCTGGCGCTGGCTGCGGCCGGCGGCGCTGCCGTGGTTCTGGAGCCGACGCCTTTGCGGTGACCCGCGGAGACGCACTCACCCTAGCCATGCCGCACCTTCATCAAAGCGCCGTCCCTCGCCAATACCGTCTGGTCGCGGCGCAAATCCGCGCCTTGATCGACGTGGATCGAATCAGAACCGGGACGAAGCTGCCACCCGAGCGGGAGATGGCTCAGCAGTTTGGCGTCTCCCGCCAAGTCGTACGGGAAGCGCTGAGAAGCCTGGAATTTGAGGGTCAAGTCGAGATCCGTGGCCGTTCGGGTGCATATGTCTCTGGGGCACACAAGACAAACGCCGCTCAACCGCTTCTCGACCGGTCTCCTGCCGAACTTATCCAAGCACGCGTTGTGTTGGAGCGCGCCATCATCACGCTCGCGGCGACCCGTGTCAGTCAGCCCAGCCTGCAGCGCGTCGGCGCCGCGTTACAGGCGATGCGCGAGGATCTAAATCGCGGACTTTGCCCCGTTGCGGCAGACCGGCAATTCCATCTGAGCATTGCCGAGATGGGCGGCTGCGAAGCCCTCATCGGTGTCGTGGCGACGCTGTTCGACAGCTTTCACAGCGCGATCCCACCGCAGCGCGTTGGCGATGACGCCATGAACGGCTGGCGAGCGGCCCTGGTTGAACACGAGGTGATCTTTCAGGCTCTTAAAGCACGCGATCCCATCACCGCCGACGCTGCACTTTGCAGCCATCTGCTCRCCGCCCGCAACCGCTCAACAAGCAACGCCTAGAAATCAGGCTGCCCTCCATCTGGGCCAAGGGCGTTTCCACGACTCATTGCGACTACACGAAGAGTTCTTAAGCGCCAGCCCTCGACGCCGCGAGCTCCGTGAACTGAAAACCGGTTTTCCCGATGAAATACAGCAAACAACTCACCGTTCTTTCCATCGTCGCCTCGACGCTGGTGGCAGGCTGCGGCGGCGGCGGAGGTGACACGCCGGCACCCGCTCCCGCCCCAGCGCCAGCGCCAGCGCCAGCGCCAGCGCCAGCGCCAGCCCCAGCCCCAGCCCCAGCCCCAGCTCCCGCACCGGCGCCGGCCACTGCCTGGACGAGCGTGAAGTTCGGCGGCGGTGGGTACGTCACCGGCCTGGTCTTCCACCCGACCACCGCCAACCTGCTGTACGCCCGCACCGACATCGGCGGCGCCTACCGTTGGAACCCGGCCGCGTCATCCTGGACACCGATCACCGACGGGCTGGGTTTCGGCGCAGCCGAGAGCCGCTACCACGGCATCGAGAGCATCGCCGTCGACCCGAACGACGACCAGCTCGTCTACATGGCCACCGGCATGTACACGTTCGAAGGCAATGGGCGGCTCTACATCTCCAGCGACCGAGGCGACCACTGGACTCACGTCGACCTGCCGTTCGCCCTGGGCGGCAACAACCCCGGCCGCGCCCTTGGCGAGCGCCTGGTGGTCGACCCCAACAAGCCCTCGACGCTGTTCTTCGGCTCTCGCCAGGCCGGCTTGTGGAAGAGCACCAACTCGGGCCGCAACTGGGCCCAGGTGGCGTCGCTGTCGTCCGTCACGATGACGGCGGACCAGGTCAAGGCCGCGAGCGGCAGCGGGATGGGCATCGGGGTCGTGGTCTACGACACCGGCACCAAGGGCAGCGGCACGGCCACGCAGACCGTCTATGCCGCCATCGCGCCCGACTACGTCAACGCGGCCGGCCTGACCTCCAGCCTGTACGGGTCCACCGACGGCGGCGCCTCGTGGAAGCCGGTGGCCACCCCGGTCTCGGGCATGCAGATTCCCCACATGGTGCGTGCCGCCGACGGCATGTTCTACGTCGTCTTCACCAAGGACGCCGGGCCGGGCGCGGGCGGCCCCGGTCGCCTCTACAAGTTCGATGGCACGACCTGGACCCTGCTGAAGAGCGTCGACCCGGCCGGCGGCACGAACTTTGGCCTCGGCGGCGTGTCCGTGCACGGCAGCGGCGCGAACACCCGCATCGCGCTGGGCGTGACCAACTCCTGGGGCAACTGGAACGGCCAACAGATCGTTCAACTGTCCGACGACGCGGGCAAGACCTGGCGCGAGATCGAGGCGCAGACACCTGGCGAGGTTGCGTCCGGCTGGGTCGACGACGTCGAGATCGACCCAGCCGACCGCGATCACATCCTGCACGTCCACGGCGGCGGCGTCATCGAAACGAAGAACGCTTCCTCGGCCACACCGACCTGGAAGGGCGCGGTCGAGGGCATCGAGGAGACTGCGGTCCTCGGCATCGTCACACCCCCGGCCGGCGCGTCCTACGTGCTGGTCAACAGCTCGGGCGACGTCGGCGCCTGGGTCCACACGGACCTCTCCAAGGCGCCGACGCTGAATCCCGGCACCGGCTGGAGCAACGGCAACGCCGCCGACGTGGCATGGTCCGATCCGAACTACATCGCCGGCGTCGGCGTCGTCAACTCGACCGGCGCCGGCACCGGCTACTGGTCGGGCGATGGCGGCAAGACCTGGGCGAAGTTCGCCACCATCCCCGCCGGCGCGGCGACCAACACGAGCGGCGAATCGAGCATCGCCGTCACCGCGCGTAGCCAGGCGGTCTGGGCGCCTTCGAACTCGGTGCCGTACTACACCGCCGACAACGGCGCGAGCTGGACGGCGACCAACCTGCCGGCGCTGCCCAGCGTCGCGCCGGGCTGGAACCGCGGCTATCGACTGGCGGCGGACCGCAAGAACCCGAACAAGGTCTATGCCTACGATTCGGGCGGCGCATCATGGGGTACGGCGGGCAAGATCTACGTCTCGACCGATGGCGGCCACAGCTTCACGTTGAGCCCCGGCTCGGCGGCGGCCACCCTGGCCCCCAACTCGTTCTGGAGCACGTCGATCGCGGTCAACCCCAACGTCGAGGGCGACGTCTGGCTGACTGACGGCAACGCCGTCTACCACTCTGTGGATTCGGGTGTGACCTGGACCAGGCTCAGCGGCTTCGCGTCGAGCAACGGCACGTCGGGCGCCAGTGTCATCGCGCTGGGCAAGGCGAAGGCCGGCGCCGCGTACTCGGCGGCGATCTATGTGGTGGGCACGATCGACGGCATGTGGGGCGTGTACCGCTCCGACGACGGCGGCACCACCTGGTCGCGCTTCAACGACGACGCCCACCAATTCGGCGGCATCGGCGTGATGGCGGCTGATCAAGGCACCTACGGCCGGATCTACGTCAGCGGCACCGGCCGCGGGCTGCTCTACAGCAACTGATTACTCAAGAACAGATTCCACCCATGACGAACTCTCTGCTTCCCCTGCCGCGCTGCGTCCTGCTTCCGCTCTCGGCGGCGCTGTTGACCCTGGGCCTGTGCGCCGTGGTCCATGCCGCACCGCCCGCGGCGCGCGAGGTCACGCTCGACCGCGCCGCGGCGAACAAGCCCGTGGACCGTTTCTTCGACCTCGCCGTCGGCGCCGACTTTCCCGGCACCACCGGCCGGCCGGAGAACCTGGCGCAGCTCAAGACCGCGGTCGACGAGCTGGGCTTTCGCTACCTGCGCTTTCACGACATCTTTCACGACACCTACGGTACGGTGAAGAAAGACGGCGACAAGCTCGTCTTCGACTGGACCGCCATCGACAAGCTCTACGACGCCATGCTGGCGCGTGGCATCAAGCCCTTCATCGAGCTCGGCTTCACGCCGGGCGTCATGAAGACCTCGCCGCTGACCATCTTCCACTGGAAGGGCAACACCTCGCACCCACAGCCCGGCCCGTGGATGGAGATGATCGACGCCTTCGTCCGCCACCTGATCCAGCGCTACRGCATTGAGGAAGTGCGCCAGTGGCCCTTCGAAGTCTGGAACGAGCCCAACCTCGACGGCTTCTGGGAGCGGGCCGACCAGAAGGCCTACTTCGAGCTGTATGCCAACACCGCGCGCACGATCAAGAAGATCGACCCCACGCTGAAGGTCGGCGGGCCGTCCACCGCCGGGGCGGCCTGGGTGCCCGAGTTCCTGGCCTATGCGAAGGCCAACGACGTGGCGGTGGACTTCGTCACCACCCACAGCTACGGCGTAACCGAGGGCTTCCTTGACGAGTTCGGCAAGTCSGACCGCATCCTGGCGACCGACCCCRACKCCATCGTCGGCGACGTGCGCCGCAAYCGSMARGAGATCGARGCGTCRCCCTTCCCCGGCATYCCGCTGTACMTCACCGAGTGGAGCACCAGCTACAACCCGYRCGACAAGGTGCAYGACAGCTATGTCAGCGCGCCCTGGATCCTGACCAAGCTGCGCGCCACGCGCGGCTATGCGCAGGCCATGAGCTACTGGGTCTACAGCGACCTCTTCGAGGAACCAGGCCCGCCGGACGCCCCCTTCCACGGCGGCTTCGGGCTGATGACGCGCGACGGCGTGCGCAAGCCGACCTGGTTCGCCTACAAATACCTCAACGCGCTGCGCGGCAACGAAATTCCGACCACCGACGACAAGGTGCTGGCCGCCGCCGATGGCGACAAGACCGCCGTCCTCGCCTGGGACTGGCAGCACCCGGACCAGGGGCAGAACAGCAACGGCACCTTCTTTGGCAAGCCCGTGCCCAACGTCCCGGCGCAGCCGGTCAAGCTGTCGCTGCGCAACCTCAAGCCGGGCAGCTACCAGCTGGCCCTGCACCGCACCGGCCACAAGACCAATGACGCCTACACCGCCTACCTGGAGATGGGTGCGCCCAAGGACCTGAGCGCCGAACAGCTGGCCAAGCTGCAGTCGCTGACGCAAGACAAGCCCGAGGTCAAGCGCACGGTCAAGGTCGGCAAGGACGGCCTGTTCAAGTTCACGGTGCCCATGCGCAGCAACGACATCACGCTGCTGACGCTGCAGCCGGTGAAGCGATGACCGACCGATGCAGTACCGTCTGATCGGGGCCACCGCGCTTGCCTGCCTGCTGGCCACCGCCGCGGCGGCCAGCCCTTCGATGCAGCAGGCCAAGGCCCTCGTGGCGCAGATGACGCTGGCCGAGAAGGCCAGCCAACTGCAGCACGAGTCGCCGGCCATCCCGCGCCTGCAGATCCCCGCCTACAACTGGTGGAGCGAGGGTCTGCACGGCGTGGCGCGGGCCGACATCGCCACCGTGTTTCCGCAGGCCATTGGTCTGGCGGCGACGTGGGACACGCCGCTGGTGCAGCGCGTGGCCGACGTCGTCAGCACCGAGTTCCGTGCCAAGTACCTGAACACCGTCAAGCCCGACGGATCGTCGGACATCTACCGCGGCCTGACCGTGTGGTCGCCCAACGTCAACATCTTCCGTGACCCGCGCTGGGGCCGCGGCCAGGAGACCTTTGGCGAAGACCCGCTGCTGACCTCGCTCATGGGCGTGTCCTTCATCCGCGGCCTGCAGGGACCGGATTCGAAGCAGCTGAAGGTGTCAGCCGCAGTCAAGCACCTCGCCGTGCACAGCGGCCCCGAGGCCGACCGCCACAAGGAGGACGTGCACGTGTCGCCGCGCGACCTCGTGGACACCTACCTGCCGGCCTTCCACGCGGCCGTCACCGACGGCCGGGCCGAGTCGGTCATGTGCGCCTACAACGCGGTGGACGGCGTGCCCGCCTGCGCCAACCAGCCGCTGCTGCAGCACTACCTGCGCGACCAGTGGAAGTTCCAGGGGCATGTGGTGTCCGACTGCGGCGCCGTGGCGGACATCCACATGGACTGGGCACACAAGCATGTGAAGACGCCCGAGGAGGCCGTGGCCCTGGCCGTGCGCGCCGGCACCGACCTGATCTGCGATTTCGGCAGCAACCCGACCGCCCAGCCCGCCACCACCGTGGCCGCCGTGCAGAAGGGCCTGCTCAGCGAAGCCGAACTGGACCGCGCTCTGCACCGGCTGTTCGACGTGCGCCTGCGCCTGGGCTTGATCCCTCCCCAAAGGACCTTCACCGAAATCAAGGCAACCGACTTCGACACGCCCGCCCACCGCGCATTGAACCTGGAGGCCGCGCGCCGCTCGCTGGTGCTGCTGAAGAACGACGGCCTGCTGCCGCTGAAGCAGGCGCCCAGGCGCATCGCCGTCATCGGCCCGAATGCCGACAGCGTGGATGCGCTGGTGGGCAACTACAACGGCACGCCGTCCAAGCCCATCACGCTGCTGGCCGGCCTGAAGGCGCGCTACCCGCAAGCGCAAATCGACTTCGTCGAAGGCACGGGCTGGGTCGCACCGCCGCTGGAAGACCTGCCCGCGCCCAGCCTCTGCGCCGACGCCGCCTGCACCCGCACCGGCCTGAAGTTCGAGCGCTTCGGCAACCTCAAGCTCGAAGGCGAGGCCACGTCGTCGGAGACGGCAGCGCAGGCCCAGTTCAAGTGGGGCTGGCCGGAGCGCTACGACCGCAAGGAGTCGGCCCGCTGGAGCGGCTTCGTGCGCGCCGGCGAGAGCGGCGAGCATGTCCTGCGCCTCAAGAGCAACCATGGCTATCGCATCTGGATCGACGGCGAGCTGGTGGTGGACCTGTGGGACATCGCCTGGCCGACGAGCAAACGCGGCGTGACGCTGAAGGCCGGCCAGACCTATGCATTGCGCGTCGAGGCGCAGCAGATCGGCTGGGAGGGCGAGCAGCGCCTGCAATGGAGCCGCCCCGGCGCAAATGACGAGGCCGCGCTGGCTGCCGCGCGCGCGGCCGACCTGGTCGTCTTCGCCAGCGGCCTGACCTGGGAACTGGAAGGCGAGGAGATGACGGTGCTGGCCCCGGGCTTTGCCGGCGGCGACCGCACCCGCATAGCCCTGCCCGCGCCGCAGCTCGCGCTGCTGGAGCGCCTGGCCACGCTGGGCCGCCCGTTGGTGGTGGTGAACTTCAGCGGCAGTCCGATGGCCTTTGGCGACGTGCTGCAGAAGCTGCCCGCCCTCGTGCAGGCCTGGTACCCCGGCGGCGAAGGCGGCCAGGCCGTGGCCGAGCTGCTGGCCGGCGACTTCAGCCCCTCGGGCCGGCTGCCGCTCACCTTCTACCGCTCGGCCGAGCAGCTGCCGCCCTTCAAGGACTACGGCATGCAAGGCCGCACCTACCGCTGGTTCAAGGGCGAGGCCGAGTTCCCGTTCGGCCACGGCCTCGGCTATGCGCGCTTTGCCTATGCCCAGCCGCGGCTGGCCCGCAGCCGCGTCACCGCGGGGCAAGGCGCGACGCTGTCCGTATTGCTGAAGAACGAGAGCGCCCGCGAGGCGGCCGAGATCGTGCAGGTGTATGCCACCCGGCCCGGTGAGGCAGCGCCGCAGCGAACGCTGGTGGCCTTCAAGCGCGTCGTGCTGCGTGGCGGCGATTCGCGCCGCATCCGCTTCGATCTAGAGGCCCACGCACTGAGCGTGGTGCAGGCCGACGGCCGCCGCGTCGTGCCGGCCGGCCCTGCCGAACTGTGGATCGGCGGCGGCCAGCCGCTGAAGACCGTGACCGGCGTGCGCGCCGCCGGCCAGATGAGCAAGCTGCAAGTGACCGGCCGCAAGGAATTGCCGGCGTTCGGTCCGATCATGAAGACTATGGAGACTCGTGAATGAAACGTCGTGACCTCGTCGGCCTGATGGCCTGCGTTCCTGCCGGCGCCGCGCTGGCGGCCCCCAAGGCCAGCACACAGGCCTCGGCGCTGGACGCCGCCGGCCAACTGCGCGCCCTGCCGCTGGCCGGCCCGGCCGGTGGCTTTGCCTGGCAACGCGTGGCCGAAGGCCTGCAGTTCCGCGTGGGCGGGCTGACCAAGAGCGTGCTGTTCTACGGCCCGGGCCTGGTGCGCGTGGCCGCCCACCTGGGCCAGGCGCACACGGTGCAGCCCAGCCTCGTCGTCGTGGTCCGTCCGCAGTCCGTGCCCTTCGACGTGCAGGAGGCCGCCGACCAGCTCACGCTAGCCGGCGCCGGCCTGCGCGTGACGGTGAACAAGCGCAGCGGCGCGCTGGCCTTCTTCGCCGCCGACGGCCGGCTGCTGACACGTGAGCGCGCCACGTCGCCCACCGAGCTCAAGCAAGTCGAGATCGCCGGCAACCCCAGCTACACGCTGACGCAGACCTTCACGCTGACGCCCGACGAGTCCCTCTACGGCCTGGGCCAGTACGACGAGCCCTACATGGACTACCGCGGCCGCGACGTGCTGATGGTGCAGACCAACATCGGCATCGTCGTGCCCTTCCTCGTGTCCACGCGGCGCTGGGGCCTGCTGCTGGACGTCTATTCCAAGATGACGTTCCGCGACCGGCCCGAGGGCATGAGCTTCACGGCCGAGAGCGCGCCCGCAGGTGCCGACTACTACCTGACCGCTGGCCCCGACATGGACGCCGTCATCCGCGGCTACCGCCACCTGACCGGTGCCGCGCCGATGTTCCCCAAGGCCGCCCTGGGGCTGTTCATGAGCAAGGAGCGCTACCAGACCCAGCAGCAGCTGCTCGACGTGGTGCGGCGCTTCCGTGCCGACCATTTCCCCATCGACTACATCGTGCAGGACTGGCAGTACTGGGGCGGCGTGAAGGACGGCGTGTGGGACGGCAAGTGGAGCGGCATGGTCTGGGACGCCGAGCGCTTTCCCAACCCCGCCGCGCTGACGCTCGAACTGCACGACAAGCTGCACGTCAAGCTGATGGCCTCGATCTGGCCCAGCATCGGAAACGACACGGCACTGGCCCGCGAGCTGGACGCCAAGAAGCTGCGCTTCGAGCCCCTGCACTGGGTCTCCAAGAAGGCCCGCATCTACGACGCCTACAGCGCCGAAGCCCGCCGCATCTACTACAAGCACGCCAAGAAGGGCCTGCTGGACGTGGGCGTGGACGCGCTGTGGATGGACGGCACCGAGGTCGAGGTGGGCGGCGCGGTGCACAACCCGAGCGAAGTCGAGGCCGACATCAAGGGCCTGGGGCGCAACGCCATGGGCGACTTCACCCGCTACCTCAACCCCTACAGCCTGGTCACCACCCAGGGCGTGTACGAGGGCCAGCGCGCCGCAGGCCCCACTGGCAAGCGCGTGCTCACGCTGACCCGCTCGGCCTGGGCCGGCCAGCAGCGCTATGCGGCGCTGCCCTGGTCGGGCGACACAACGGCCTCGTGGGCCGCGCTGCGCCAGCAGATCGCCGGCGGCCTCAACGTGGCCATGGCCGGCCTGCCCTACTGGAGCCAGGACACCGGCGGCTTCTTCGTCACCTACCCGGAAGGCGAGCGCAACCCGACCTGGCGCGAGCTCTACGCGCGCTGGAATCAGTTCGCCATCTTCAACCCCATCTACCGCATCCACGGCGCCGACGTGGCCCGCGAGCCCTACCTGTACAAGGCCATGGACCCGCCCGTCTACGCCTCGCTGCGGCGCGCCGTCGAGCTGCGCATGCAGCTGCTGCCCTAMCTGTACAGCCTGGCCTGGCGCAGCACGCACGACGGCTACACGATGATGCGTGGCCTGGCGATGGACTTCCCCGACCAGCGGGCGCTGCGCAAGGTGGACGACACCTACATGTTCGGCCCGGCCTTCCTGGTGCAGCCCATCACGCGGGCCATGTTCCGCCCGGTGCAGCCGCCGGCCGCCACGGTGCCGCTGACCCAGGTTCGCACGCCCGACGGCCAGCGCGGCCTCGCGCTCGAGTACTTCGAGGGCGTCAACTTTGACAAGCCCGCCAGCCGCACCATCGACACGGTGATCGCCCACCACTGGCCCGGCCCGCCGCTGGCCAATGTGCCGGAGGGCCTGTCCAGCCTGAATAACTTCTCGGCGCGCTGGACGGGCGAGCTCATCGCCGCCGAGGACGGCGAGCACGAGATCGGTGTCGAGGGTGACGACGGCTTCCGCCTTTGGCTGGACGGCCAGCTCGTCGTTGACGACTGGGCCGTGGGCGGCGCGCGCTTCAAGGGCCACCGCGTCACGCTGCACCAGGGCCAGGTGCTCAAGCTGCGCATCGACTACTACCAGGCCACCGGTGGCCGCGTCATGCGCCTGGCCTGGCATACGCCCAGCCAGATGCGCGTCCACGCCGAGCAGGCCAAGCACATGGACCAGCGCCAGGCCACGCTGCTGCCCGCCGGAAGTGACTGGTACGACTTCTGGACCGGCCAGCGCCACGCCGGTGGCGGCAGCGCCGAACGCAACTACGCGCTGGACGAGTTCCCGCTGTTCGTGCGCGTTGGCGCTATCGTGCCGCTGGGCCCGGTCGTCGAGCACGTAGGCCAGCATCCAGAGGCACCGTGGGAGATCCGCATCTACCCCGGCGCCGACGGCAGCTTCACCCTCTACGAGGACGATGGCGAGACCTACCGCTACGAGCGCGGCGAGCGCGCCACCACCGAGCTGCGCTGGAACGACGCCCACCGCACGCTGCACATCGGCGCGCGCCAGGGCCGCTTCCCCGGCCTGGTGGCACGGCGCCAGCTGCGCGTGCGCCTGATGGCCGCGCCGGGCCAGCCCGAGCAGACCCGCAGCGCCAATTACCAAGGCCGTGCCCTCACCTTGAATTTCGCCTGATTGAAAGCCTACCGATGAAGAAGACCACCCTATCTCTGTCCCTGCTGCTGTCGCTGCTGGCCGCCACAGCCCATGCCGAAGTGCGCCTGTCCGGAGTGTTTGGCGACCACATGGTGCTGCAGCGTGACCGGCCCCTGCGCGTGTGGGGCCAGGCCACGCCCGGCAAGACACTGACCGTCGAATTCGCGGGCCGCCAGGCAACCACCCGCGTCGGCGCCGATGGCCGTTGGCGCGTGCAGATGCCGCCTCTGCCGGCCGGCGGCCCACACCGCCTGTTCGTCAAGGGCGATGGGACCGCAGCGCTGAACGACGTGCTGGTCGGCGATGTCTGGCTGCTCGGCGGCCAGTCCAACATGGAATGGCCACTGGCACTCACCGACACCGGTGCGCAGGAAGTGGCCTCGCCGCAGAACGCCCAGCTGCGCCAGCTGCGCGTGCCGCTGCGTGCCAGCGTGCGGCCCGAGGCCGAGATCGCCCCGGCATCCTGGGTCGTGGCCGAGTCAGGCCGGGTGGGGGATTTCAGTGCGGTCGGCTATCACTTCGCGCGCCAGATGCAAGCCGTGCAGGGCGTGCCTATCGGCCTGATTCATTCCGCCTGGGGCGGTTCCATGCTGGAAACCTGGATGAGCCGCGAGGCCGCCCTGCGCGACCCCGACCTCGCACCCGCCGTGCGGGCTCTGCCGGCCGACAACGCCAATTTCAGTGCCGCGCTGGGCCAGCGCGTGCTTCCCCGCATTGCCACGTGGCAGAAGGGGCTGCCGCTGGCGAGCGCGGGCACTCCGGGCGGGCCCGCCGCGAGCGACAAAGGCAGCGACCAGCCGACGCTGCGGCCCCCAGGTTTGTGGGAAGCCGAGCCGCGAGGCGCGGCCTGGCAGAAGGGACTGCCGCTGGAGGGCGTGGACGCCTCGGGCTGGTCCGCCGCCGGCGATATCGACACCAGCTGGCCCACGCTGCAGGCGCCCGGCAACTGGGAAAACCAGGGCCTGGAAGACGTGGACGGCATCGTCTGGATGCGCAAGCGCATCGAGCTCAAGCCCGCCCAGGCCGCCGGTGCTGCTGAGCTGCACCTAGCCAAGGTCGACGACTGCGACGAAGTGTGGGTCAATGGTCAGAAGATCGGTGGGCAGTGCGGCTGGGAGCAGCCTCGCCGCTACGCCGTGCCCGCGGGCCTGCTGCGCGCCGGCAGCAACTGGATCGCCGTGCGCGTAACCGACACTGGTGGCAACGGCGGCATCAATGGCGATGCTCCGGACCTGCGCCTGGACACGGCGGCCGGCCCGGTGTCGCTCGTGGGTACCTGGCGTGCACGCGTCGAAAAACTCGTGGCCGCACCTGGCCCGGTGGCCAACAACGCCCCGACCCTCGGCCATAACGGCCTCATCGCCCCGCTGCAAGGCCTGTCGGTGCGCGGCGTGCTCTGGTATCAGGGCGAGGAAAACGCCGGGCGCGCGGCGGCCTATGCCGACGGCTTCAAGCGCCTGATCCAGGACTGGCGCGGCCAGTTCGCCGACCCCAAGCTGCCCTTCTTCTTCGTGCAGCTGGCGTCCTGGCTGCCCATGGCCGACAACCGGCCCGACGGCAATGGCTGGGCTGAACTCCGCGCCAGCCAGGCCGCGGCGCTGGCCCTGCCCCACACCGGCATGGCCACGGCCATCGACATCGGCAACACGGTCGACATCCACCCGCGTAACAAACGCACCGTGGGCCAGCGGCTGGCGGCTCTGGCGATGCACGAGCTGGGCCTGCGCTCCGCGCCGGCCACCGGCCCGCGGCTGACCGGCCAGACGGCCAGGGGCAGCGAGTTCGAGCTGAGCTTTGACACGACCGCGGGCGGCCTGCGCACCGCCCGCAGCGGCGAAACCGTGCGCGGCTTCTACGTTGCCGGCGCGGACCGCCGCTGGCAGCCGGCCGAAGCACGGCTCGACGGCGACCGCATCGTGCTGCGCAGCGCCGCCGTGCCGGTACCCGTCGCTGCGCGCTATGCCTGGGTCAACAACGCCAGCGAAGCCAACGTGGTCGGCGGCGACGGCCTGCCCCTGCCGCCGCTGCGCACCGACGGCTGGCCGCTCGAATCGGCCGGCCGCCGCTACGGCCACTGAGCCCACCAGCCTTCCCATCAGACATCCAGAGGACCTCTCCATGCACCCCTTGATCCAACGCGTCGCACATACGCTGGCCTTGTTCTGCCTCGTCGCCGCTGTGCCCGCCCACGCCCACGAAACCTTGAAGCTCGACGCGCCAAAACCCAACCTCGCGCCCACGCCGCCGATGGGCTGGAACTCGTGGAACAAGTTCGCCTGCAACGTGTCGGAGCAATTGATCCGCCAGCAGGCCGACGCGATGGCTGCATCCGGCATGAAGGACGCGGGCTACCAGTACATCGTCATCGACGACTGCTGGCAGAAGAGCCGGGACGCCGACGGCAACATTCAGGCCGACCCCGAGCGCTTCCCTTCAGGCATCAAGGCGCTGGCCGACTATGTGCACAGCAAAGGGCTGAAGTTCGGCCTCTATTCCGATGCCGGCTCGCTGACCTGCGGCGGCCGCCCGGGCAGCGCCGGCCACGAATWCCAGGACGCACGCCAGTACGCCAGGTGGGGTGTCGACTACCTGAAGTACGACTGGTGCCACACCGGCAGCCGCAACGCCGAGGCGGCATACACCATCATGGCCAAGGCGCTGCGCGAGTCTGGCCGTGACATCGTGTTGTCCATCTGCGAATGGGGCACCGACCACCCCGAGCGCTGGGGCCCGACGGTGGGCCACCTGTGGCGCACCACCGGCGACATCTACGACGCCTGGGAAGGCGAGAAGGACTGGTCGCACGGCATGACCACCATCCTCGACATGCAGGTCGAGCGCTCGGCGCACGCCGGTCCCAACGGCTGGAACGACCCCGACATGCTCGAAGTGGGCAACGGTGGCATGACGACCACCGAGTACGAATCTCACTTCTCGCTATGGGCCATGCTGGCCGCGCCGCTGATCGCCGGCAACGACCTCTCGAAGATGGATGCCGACACCCAGCGCATCCTGACCAACAAGGACGTCATCGCCGTCGACCAGGACCCGCTGGGCAAACAGGGCCGCCGCGTGCTGAAGGAAGGCGAGCTCGAGGTGTGGGTGCGCCCGCTGCAGGGCGGCGAGTTCGCGGCCGTGCTGTTCAACCGCGGCAAGACGCCCGCAGACATGAAGCTGAAGTGGGACCGCCTGGGCCTGCCCGCCGACCAGAAAGCCGACGTGAAAGACCTGTGGAGCAAGAAGGTCACCAAGGGCGTCAGCGGAAGCCACGGCGGCAAGGTTGCGCCGCACGGCGTGCTCATGCTGCGCTTCACGCCGCAGCGTTGATCGTGAAGCCCGGGCCAAGGACGTCGACATGCACCGGCTCTTTCATCTCGCGGCGGCCCTGTGCCTGGGCTTACTCACCAGCATCGCCAGCGCGGTCCCCCGTAGTAGCGAACCCATCAACCGTGACTGGATCTTCACGCTCGGCAACCCGGCCGACGCACAGGCGGCTGACCACGACACCTCGCAATGGCGGCGGGCCGACCTGCCGCATTCGTTCTCGGAGCCCTATTTCCTGGGCACCGGCTTCTACGTGGGCCACGGCTGGTACCGAAAGAGCCTCGAAGTGCCGGCCAGCGCGATGGGCAAGCGCATCACGCTGGAGTTCGATGGTGTCTTCCAGGACGCGGTCATCTGGGTCAACGGCCACAAGGCTGGTCATCACGTCGGCGGCTACACCGGCTTCAGCGTCGACATCACGCCGCATGTGAAGGCCGGCCGCAATCTGCTGGCCGTGCATGTCAACAACGAGTGGAACGCCCGCGTCGCGCCGCGCGCTGGCGAGCACGTGTTCTCGGGCGGCATCTACCGCAACGTGCGCCTGGTCGTCACCGCCCCCGTGCACGTGGCCTGGTACGGCACCTTCGTGACGACACCGCAGGTTTCCGACGCGCAGGCCATCGTGCGCGTGCAGACCGAGGTGCACAACGACCGCCCCGCCCCGGCTAAGGTCACGCTGGTGTCCGAAGTGCTGGACGCCGCCGGCCAGCGCGTAGCGCAGCACCACAGCGAGCAGACTGTGCCCGCCGCGGGCAAGCTGGCTTATGACCAGACCCTGCCCGCCTTCGCACGGCCGAAGCTGTGGTCGCCCGATCACCCCTACCTCTACAAGATGGTGAGCCGCCTTTTCGTGAACGGCCAGGCAGTCGACCGCTTCGAGACGCCTTTCGGCATCCGCACGGTCAAGTTCACCGCCGACAAGGGCTTCTTCATGAACGGCAAGCACTTTTACATGATCGGCGCCAACGTCCACCAGGACCAGGCCGGCTGGGGCGACGGCGTGACCGACGGTGCCACGCGGCGCGACGTGAAGATGGTCAGGGATGCCGGCTTTAACTTCATCCGAGGCTCGCACTATCCGCATTCGCCGGCCTTCTCGAAGGCGACCGACGAACTGGGCATGCTGCTCTGGTCCGAGGCGCCGTTCTGGGGCATCGGCGGCTTCGGCGCCGACGGCAGCTGGCTGTCCAGCGCCTACCCGCCCGACCCGGCGGACCGCCCCGAGTTCGAGGCCAGCGTGCTGCAGCAGGCCGCGGAGATGATTCGCATCCACCGCAACCACCCGTCCATCATCGTCTGGAGCGCGAGCAACGAGCCCTTCTTCACGGCGAGCGACGCGATGGCCCCCATGCGCGACTTCCTCAAGCGGCAGGTGGCCTTCATGCGCAGGCAGGACCCGACCCGCCCCATCGCCATCGGCGGCGCGCAGCGCGGCGACATCGACAAGCTGGGCGACGTGGCCGGCTACAACGGCGACGGCGCCACGCTGTTCATGAACCCCGGCATCGCCTCCGTCGTGTCCGAATACGGCTCGACGATGGTGGACCGTCCTGGTGCTTTCGATCCCGGCTTCGGCCTGATGCCCGAGACGCCCGACCAGAAAGCGAACCCCAGGCCCTTCTCGTGGCGCTACCCCTGGCGATCGGGCGAGGCCCTGTGGTGCGCCTTCGACCATGGCTCCATCGCCTCCGTCGAGTTCGGCTCCATGGGCTTCGTCGACTACTTCCGCCTGCCCAAGCGCCAGTACCACTGGTACCGCACGCACTACCGGGACGTACCGGAACCCGTCTGGCCGGTGGCCGGCAAGCCGGCGCATCTGCAGCTGAAGGCACACCAGACCGTCATCAAGGGTACCCAGGGTCTGGACGACGCGCACGTGGTCGTCAGCGTGCACGACGAGACCGGCGGGGCTTTGAGCAATTCGCCGGACGTGACGCTGACCATCGTTAGCGGCCCCGGCAAGTTCCCCACGGGCCGCAGCATCGCCTTCAGCAACAAGTCGCTGGTGGCCATTCGCGACGGCCAAGCGGCGATCACCTTCCGCTCCTACTTCGCCGGGGAGACCGTCATCGAGGCCACGTCGCCCGGGCTAAAGCCCGCGCGCCTGACGATCAAGACGACCGGGCCAGACCGCTTCGTGACGGGCGTCTCGCCGCTGGCAACCGACCAGCCGGTCATCGTCTACGCGCCGATCTCCCGCAAGGCGCTGCCCGGCGACCCGATCAACGTGACCACCAGCCGTCCCACTGCCACCAGCGGTTCCGCGGCGGGCCACGAAGCGCCGCTGGCCAACGACGGCGACCCGGGCACTTTCTGGCGAGCCAACACCAGCAATGGCGAGGCCTTTTGGGTGGGCCATCTGGAGAACGTCTATGCGCTGCACTGGCTGTCGGTGCAGATGCCCGACGACAGCAGCCCGCCCTTCGTCGTGGAAATCAGCAACGACCAGAGCCAATGGCGCCAGGTCGCCGACGTCAGGGACAGGCGCAAGAGCCACGAGGTCGCGCTGTTCGACGGCAACCCGACGGCAGCCTTCCTGCGCATCCGCTTCCCCGCCGTCACGCCCGATCACCCGGCGCAACTCAGCGAGGTGCGCGTATTCGCCAAGCCCAAGAACTGAGCGATCTCCGGCGTCCGGGCCTTTGTGCGGGCCGCTTCTCTGAGGGGATCGTTCCCATGGCGAACCTGATGTTCGGACGCGTCGTCCAAGGCCGCGTGTTCTGCGTGAACACGAACGGCGCGCCCGTGGATGTGCCACGGCGTTCTCAGCGGCAAACGCTGGGATGGCAGGGGGCACATCTGCACTTCCGCGTGTCCCTCAATTGCACGGCGCGACGGCGATTGACGAACACGGTTCAAGTATTTTGAGTGGCCAGGCGCTCGACTGCAGGCTTCAGCTCGCGCAACTGCTCGTCGACCTGACGACGCCGTTCTGCCCTAGCTGCAGAAAGCTGCGCCAGGGCGTCCGCCTTCTCCTGCAGCGCTGAGCGGAGTTCGGTCTGCTTGGCCGTCAGGGCCTCTGCAGTGGCAGCCCACTCGCGCTGCAGGTACTGCAGCTGCTGCTCATGCTGGCGGGCCTCTCGGTCGCGCTGCTCTCGAGACGCGTTGCGGAAGTGTTCGAGGGCCTCGCGCGCATCCGAAACCGACGATATTGCTGATTCGGGCCGCAGCGGCCGTCTGCGAACTGTCCAGGTAAATGCAGCTGAAAAGCCCTGCGGGAACTCTAACTTCAAGCAGTACCGGCAGCCCGCACGCCTTCTATGAACAGCGCAGACCGAGATAATGCGTTCCATGAAAAGCGCAATGCCAGTTCCAGAGGCTGTGATTCGACTAGCTAAGCAGCTTGGCCAACGGGTGCGCGT
>NZ_JBFUMO010000054.1:0-19699 GCF_054049355.1 Roseateles sp. P5_E11
GACGTCGGCCGCCGCCTCAACGTGGGCGTGCGGGTGGCGTTCTAAAGGCCAGCAGAGTTCTCCAGGCGGCGCCCGTGCGCACGCCTTTCACCCTGTCTCCGTGAGGCAGGGTTTTTTTGTTCAGGCCGGCCGTACAAGAAATCAGGACCCCTCATGACTGTTCTTCTTCCCCGTCGTCGACTGCTCGGCGCTGCCGCCTCTGGTGCGACGCTGCTGCTGAACGCTTCGCCTGCCAGCGCGGCCAAGGCAGAAGCACCGCGCTTTGCCATCGGCGAGAGCGACTTCCTGCTCGACGGCAAGCCGCTGCAGATCCGCTGCGGCGAGATGCACTTCGCCCGCGTGCCGCGCGAGTACTGGAAGCACCGCCTGCAGGCCATCAAGGCCATGGGCATGAACACGGTGTGCGCCTACCTGTTCTGGAACTTCCACGAATGGCGCGAAGGCCAGTACCAATGGGAAGGCCAGCGCGACGCGGCTGAGTTCTGCCGGCAGGCGCAAGCCGAGGGCCTGTGGGTCATCCTGCGGCCAGGCCCCTATGCCTGTGCCGAATGGGAGATGGGCGGCCTGCCGTGGTGGCTGCTGAAGCACCCTGGCGACGCCTTCCTGCGCAGCCGCGACGACGCCTTCGTGCAACCCGTGCGGCGCTGGTTCAGGGAGGTCGGCCGGGTGCTGGCACCGATGCAGGTCAGCCAGGGCGGCCCCATCCTGATGGTGCAGGTGGAGAACGAGTACGGCTTCCTGAACGACGACAAGGACTACATGCGCGTGATGCGCCAGGCCGTGCTGGACGGCGGCTTTGACGTGCCGCTGTTCCAGTGCAACCCGACCAACGCGCTCGGCAAGACGCACATCCCGGAGCTGTTCAACGTGGCCAACTTCGGCAGCGACCCAGCGACCGGCTTCAAGGCGCTGGCGGCGCTGCAGAAAGGGCCGCTGATGTGCGGCGAGTACTACTCCGGTTGGTTCGACACCTGGGGATCGCCGCACAAGCGCGGCGACAACGCCCGCGCTATTTCAGACATCGACACCATGCTGAACGCCAACGGCTCGTTCAGCCTCTACATGGCCCATGGCGGCACGACCTTCGGCCTCTGGGGAGGCTGTGACCGGCCCTTCCGCCCCGACACGACGAGCTACGACTACGACGCGCCTATCGGCGAGGCAGGCTGGGTGGGCGACAAGTTCCGCACCTACCGCGACTGCCTGGCCAAGCACCTGAAGCCGGGCGAGGTGCTGCCCGACCCGCCGGCCCGGCTGCCGGTGATGGCGATCCCTTCATTCACCCTCACCGAGACGGCGCCGGTGTTCGCCAATCTGCCGGCGCAAGCGATTGCCGCCGAGTCGCCCAGGAACATCGAGCACTACGACATCAGCCGCGGGCTGGTTGCCTATCGCGTCACGCTGCCGGCCGGCCCCGCCGGCAAGCTGGAGGCCGCGAACGCGCGCGACCTGGCCTGGGTCTTCGTCGGCGGCCGCCTGGCCGGCACGATGGACACGCGCTACCGCCGCTTCAGCGTCGACATCCCCGCGCGCAGCCGCGACACCGTGGTCGAGATCCTGCTCTACACGATTGCCCGCGTGAACTTCGGCATGGAAGTCCACGACCGCAAGGGCCTGCAGGGCCCGGTGATGTTTCGCACGTCGAAGACCGAGACGCAGGAACTCAAGGGCTGGGAGATCCGCGCCATCGACTTCGGCGCCGACGGCGACCTGCCGCCGCTGCGCTGGCAGTCCAAACGATTGGCCGGACCCTCCTTCTGGCGCGGCAGCTTCGAAGCGACGGCAGCTGCCGACACCTTCCTCGACATGTCGAGCTGGGGCCAGGGCATCGTCTGGATCAACGGCCGCTGCCTGGGCCGCTACTGGAGCATCGGCCCGACGCAGACGATGTTTCTGCCAGGCCCGTGGATGAAGGCCGGGCGCAACGAGGTCGTCGTGCTGGACCTGACCGGGCCACGCGCCAACCGCATCGAAGGCAAGACCGCGCCCGTGCTCGACAAATTGCGGCCGGAGCTCGACCTGGCGCGGCCGCCCAGCAAGGCGCGCCCGCGCCTGGCGGGGTTGACCCCGGTGCATGCCGGGCAGTTCGAACGCGGCCCGGCCACGCAGGACGTGCGCTTTGCCGAGCCCGCACGCGGCCGCCAGCTCTGCATCGAGGTGCTCGACAGCTTCGACGGCAAGCCCCATGCGGCAATCGCCGAGCTGGCGCTGCTCGACGCGCAGGGCAAGCCGCTGAACCAGACGGCCTGGACCATCGCCTACGCCAGCAGCGAGGAGGCGCGCAAGGAAGACGGCGGCGCGCTGAACGCCATCAACGGTCAGGCGACTGACTATTGGCACACGGCCTACAGCGGTACCGTCCGTCCCTCCGGTCCGCCGCGCCTCATCATCGACCTCGGCGCGCCGGCCGACATCGCCGGCCTGCGCTACACACCTCGCCAGGGGCCGGACGGCGTCACCGGCCGAATCCGCCGCTACCGCGTGTTCGTCGGTGACAAACTGGTTGCTGAGTGAACACAGGACTGAACATGAACCCGCAAGTCATCGGCAAGTACAGGTGGACCATCTGTGCGCTGCTGTTCTTCGCCACCACCGTCAACTATCTGGACCGCCAGGTCCTGAGCCTGCTGGCGCCGGCGCTGTCCAAGGAGTTCGGCTGGTCCAACACGGACTACGCCAACATCACCGCGGTGTTCCAGTTCGGCTACGCGATCTCGATGCTGTTCGCGGGTCGCTTCATTGATGCGATCGGCACGAAGCGCGCCTTCGCCATCGCCGTGGTCGTCTGGTCGCTTGGCGCCATGATGCATGCCTTCTCCGTGCCCATCGGGGGCATCCTGGTGGCCCTCGGGGTCGGGCTGCCGGTGTCGGTGGCGGGCTTCATGGTGTCGCGCGCCGTGCTGGCCCTTGGTGAGGCCGGGAACTTCCCTGCGGCCATCAAGGCGACCGCCGAATACTTCCCGAAGAAGGAGCGGTCATTCGCCACCGGCATCTTCAATTCGGGAGCCAACGTCGGCGCCATCCTGGCGCCGCTGACCGTGCCGTGGATCGCCGTCACCTGGGGCTGGCAGATGGCCTTCATCGCCATCGGCGCCATCGGCTTCCTGTGGGTCGCGCTGTGGCTCACCTTCTACGATGCACCGTCCCGGCAGCGCCGACTGGGTGCGGCGGAGCTGGCCTACATCAACAGCGACCGCGAGGCCACCGCGCCTGCCGTAGAGGGCGCCAAGGTGCCGTGGTTCCGGCTGCTCGCGCATCGCCAGACCTGGGCCTTTGTCGTCGGCAAATTCCTGACCGACGGCGTCTGGTGGTTCTACCTGTTCTGGCTGCCCAAATACCTCACCGGCCAGTACGGCATGAGCACGACGGACATCGCGCTGCCGCTGACGGTGCTGTACAGCATGACCATGATCGGCAGCATCGGCGGCGGCTGGTTTCCGACCTACTTCATGGAGCGCGGCTACAAGCCTTATGACGGCCGCATGCGCGCCATGCTCGTGATCGCCTTCTTCCCGCTGGTGGTGCTGCTGGCCCAACCGCTCGGCGGCATCAGCTACTGGCTGCCCGTGCTGCTGATCGGCATCGGCGCGTCGGCCCACCAGGCCTGGTCGGCCAACCTCTTCACCACCGTCTCGGACATGTTCCCCAAGCGGGCCATCGGCTCGGTCGTCGGCATCGGCGGCATGGCCGGCGGCCTGGGCGGCGTGGCCGTGTCCAAGCTCGGCGGCTGGATCTTCGACGCCTACGGCGCGCGCGGCGACCTGTCCACCGGCTACATGATCATGTTCTCCATCTGCGCGCTGGCCTACCTGGCCGCCTGGGCCGCCATGAAGGCGCTGGTGCCGCGCCACAAGGAAATCAACGAGCTTTGATGATGGAAATACACATGCAGCTGAGATTGATCGCCGGCGTGAGCGTGGCGTTGCTGGGCGTCACGTTGGGCGGTGCGGCGCGCGCCCAGGCACCGCAGGTGCAGGCAGTGCAGGTCGACGCGTCGAGGCCGGACTGGGAGAATCCGGCGGTCTACGCGCGCGGCAAGCTGCCGGCCGCGGCGACCCACTTCCCGTTCGAGAGCCGCGAAGCCGCGCTGGCCGGCAACCCGGCGCGGTCGACCCGCTACCAGACGCTGGACGGCCTCTGGTCGTTCAGCTTCTCGCCGTCGTCCGACGACGTGCCCAGCGGCTTCGAGAAGCCCGGCTACGACATCTCGGGCTGGAAGACCATCAAGGTGCCGGCCATGTGGCAGGCCGAGGGCTACGACCAGGCCCGCTACAACAACATCACCTATCCCTTCCCGGCCAACCGGCCGCTGATCCCGCACGCCACCAACCCGGTGGGCTCGTATCGGCGCAGCTTCGAGGTGCCGGCGAACTGGTCGGCGCAGGACGTCATCCTGCACATCGGTGCGGCCGGCTCGGCCTACCGGGTCTGGGTGAACGGCGTCGAGGCGGGGTACTCGGAGGATTCCAAGCTGCCCAGCGAGTTCGACATCACGGCGCTGCTGAAGCCGGGGCAGAAGAACGTTGTCGCCATGCAGATCCATCGCTGGTCCGACGGGTCCTACCTGGAAGACCAGGACTTCTGGCGGGTCTCGGGCATCGAGCGCTCGGTCTACCTGAAGGCCGTGCCGAGGACACGGCTGACCGACCTGTTCGTCCATGCCGGCCTGGACAAGGACTACCGCGACGGCGCGCTGTCGGTCGACGTGGCGCTGACCGCGCGCAACCAGCCGCTGACGCTGCGCATGAGCTTGCTGGAAGGCGACAAGCTCGTGCTGACGCGGACCGCTGCCGTCGCGGCCGGTGCGGCCCGCACCGAGACGCTGTCCGCCCCCGTGCCGGGCGTTCGCCCCTGGACGGCCGAGACGCCCAACCTCTACACGCTGCTGGTCGAGGTGCTCGACGCCGACGGCCGGCTCATCCAGGCGACGCCGCAGCGCATCGGCTTTCGCACGGTCGAGATCAGCAAGGGCCTGGTCATGGTCAACGGCCGGCCCATCGTCATCCGCGGCGTCAATCGCCACGAGCACGATCCCGAGACCTTCCACGTGATGTCGGAAGCGTCGATGCGCCGCGACATCGAGCTGATGAAGCGCAACAACATCAACGCGGTGCGGACGTCGCACTACCCGAATGCCGAGCTCTGGTACGCGCTGGCCGACGAATACGGCCTCTACGTGATGGACGAGGCCAACATCGAGAGCCATGCCTACATGGGCTACGGGCACCAGCATCCGGAACTGCGGGCCAAGATCCAGCTCGGCTTCGACCCGGCCTGGGAAGGCGCGCACGTCAGCCGCGTGCTGAACATGGTGGAACGCGACAAGAACCACCCGTCGRTGATCTTCTGGTCCCTCGGCAACGAGGCAGGCCTCGGCCCCAACTTCGAGAAGGCGGCGGCGCAGGCGCGCCAGCGTGACCCCTCGCGGCTGATCTCCTACCTGGGTTGGGGCACGGTGGACTGGCGCCATGAGCCCAACGCCTATGTCGACATCTACGCGCCCATGTACGACGACATCGAGAAGATGGTTGACTGGGCCACCGACCCGACCCGCACCCAGCCCATGATCCAGTGCGAGTACGCCCACATGCAGGGCAACTCGGGCGGCAACTTCAAGGACTACTGGGACACGATCTACAAGTACGAGAAGCTGCAGGGCGGCTTCATCTGGGACTGGGTGGACCAGTCGATGTATCGCACCACGAAGGATGGAAGACGCTACTGGGGCGATGGCGGCGAGTACGGCCCCAACCCGGGCGGCGACATCGAGTTCGGCGACGGCCTGATCCAGCCCGACCGCACGCCCAACCCGCATGTCTACGAAGTGCAGAAGGTCTACTCGCCCGTCCAGTTCGAGGCCTTCGATCCGGTGGCCGCGACGGTCGTCGTGCGCAACCGCCACGACTTCCGCGACCTGTCGGGCTTTGCCTTCGAGTGGGCGCTGCTGGAGAACGGCGTGGCCGTCGCCTCGGGGCCGCTTCCCGGCCTGTCGACCGCGGCGCGGGCCACGCAGAAGTTGCAGTTGCCGCTGTCCAACGTCCGGCGCAAGCCGGGCGCGGAATACCTCGTCACGGTGCGCGCGAGGGCCAGGGCGGGTGCCGTGCCGCTGACGCCGGAAGGTTACGTCGTCGGCTGGGAGCAGTTCGCGCTGACGCCTCCCGTGATCGCATCGGCCCCGCCGGCCAAGGGCACGGTCGAGCTGAAGGAGAGTGCCGACGCCGTGGTCCTGTCGGCCGCGGGCGCGACGCTGTCACTCGATCGCCAGACCGGCCTGCTGACCGGCTACGGCAAGGCAGGAACGCCGCTGTTGACTGGCGGCCAGCCCAACTTCGTTCGTGCCGAGACCGACAACGACACGCTGACTGGCACGGTCGCGCAGCAGGCGCCGTGGAAGGTGATGACCCGTGAGCGCCAGGTCCGGGGCATCGCCAGCCGCCGCCTGCCCGGCGGCGGGGCGGAGGTCGTCGTCGACCATCGCCTGGGCGCCGGCGCGGCGCGCTTCGTCACCAGCTACACCATGCGCGGCGACGGCTCTGTTGACGTGGCGGGCGTGCTGACGCCGCTCAAGAGCGACCTGCCGCCGCCCGTGCGGGTCGGCCTGTGGTTCGACATGCCGCTGGACCTGACCACGGTCACCTGGTACGGCCGCGGTCCCCACGAAAGCTACGTCGACCGCAAGACGGGCGCTGCGGTCGGCCTGTGGCGCGGCGCCGTCGCCGAGCAGAACCACGACTACATGCGGCCGCAGGACACCGGCAACAAGGTCGACGTGCGCTGGCTCGAAGTCTCCGGCGGTGGCCGCGGCCTGCGCGTGGAGGGCCAGCAGCTGCTGATGGCCAACGCGCTGGCCTTCCCCTACACCGACCTCTACCGCCGCGCCCCCGGCACCTGGAAGAGCAGCGACATCGTGGCCCACGACCACGGCACGCTGCTGATCGACGGCGCGCAGTGGGGCGTGGGCGGCGACAACTCCTGGAGCTTCGTCGGCCAGCCTCATGCGCAGTACCGCACCCGGCTGGAGCCGGTTCGCGTGGCCTTTCGCCTTCGGCCATTCGAAGGGGAGGGCAGCACGCCTGGGAAGGCCATGCCCGCGCAGGCGACGATGCCGCAATAGGGCGGCTCGCGCGCAAGGGACTTCGCTCAACAGCTTGCTCGTTGTGCGCCAGGGCCGACATTCTCTGGGCAAGAACGGATAGCCTGCGGCAGCCTTCGAGCCCTCTTTCCAGGAATGCGCCATGACCCTAAGCCGCCGCACGCTGACGCTTGCCGTTTCCGCAGCCGCCTTATGCCTTGCCGCACGGGGCGCGCTGGCCGCCGACAAGATTGCCCTCGTCGCGAAAAGCTCGGGCAACGGCTTCTTCGTTGCCGCCCATCAGGGTGCGCAGGAAGCCGCCAAGGCGCTCGGCGGCGTGGAGATCGTGCTGGCCAGCCCCGCCAAGGCCACGGCCGAAGGGCAGATCGAGGTCATCAACACGCTGATCGCGCAGAACGTCAAGGCCATCGTGGTGTCTGCCAACGACCCCGACGCGCTGGTGCCGGTGCTCAAGAAGGCCATGGCGCGCGGCATCAAGGTGGTGTCCTTCGATTCGGCGGTGCGCAAGGATGGGCGGCTCGTGCATCTCGCGCCCTCGTCCAACGCGCTGATCGGCCAGAAGCTCGTGAGCCTCACGACCGACGCCATCGGTAGCAGCGGCGAGATCGCGGTGCTGTCGGCCACCGCTCAGGCCACCAACCAGAACCTCTGGATCGGCGAGATGAAGAAGGCGCTGGCACAGCCGGCGGCCAAGGGCCTGAAGCTGGTCAGCGTGGTCTACGGCGACGACCAGACCGACAAGAGCTACCGCGAGGCGCAGGGCCTGCTGAAGAGCTACCCCAGCCTGAAGGCCATCGTCGCGCCGACGACCGTCGGCGTCGCGGCCGCCGCCAAGGCCGTGCAGGACGAGAAGAGGGTGGGCCAGGTCTTCGTCACCGGCCTCGGCCTGCCATCGGAAATGGCCGGCCACGTTCGCAGCGGCGCGGTGAAGAGTTTTGCGATCTGGAACCCCATCGACCTGGGCTACTCGGCCATCTACATCGCCCACGGCCTGGTCACCGGCAAAGCGACAGCGACCGCGGGCGCCAAGATCAGCGTCGGCCGGGTCGGCACCGTCACACTGGACGCGAATACCGAAGCAGTGATGGCCGAGCCGTTCACCTACGACGCCGGCAATGTCGACAAGTTCGCCAAGTTCTTCTGACCCGGCCGGGGTGCTCTGCCTGCGGGGCATCCACAAGCGCTTCGGGCCGACGCATGCATTGCGCGGCGTGGACCTCGAACTGAGGCCGGGCCAGGCCCTGGCCGTGATCGGCGAGAACGGCGCGGGCAAGTCGACGCTGGTCAAGATCCTCACTGGCGTGCATCAGCCCGACGACGGCGAGCTGTGGCTGGACGGCCAGCCGCTGCGCCTGCACGACACGCACGCGGCCCAGGCCGCCGGCATCGTCGCCGTGCACCAGGAAACGGTGATGTTCGACGAACTCACTGCGGCTGAGAACATCTTCATCGGCCGTCAGCCCATGCGCGGGCCAGCGGCCTTGCGCGTCGTGGACTGGGCGACGATGAACCGCCTGGCCCAGCAGGTGCTGGACGAGGTGGGCGCGGGCTTTGACGCCACGACGCCGGTCCGGCAACTGAGCCTGGCGCAGCGGCACCTGATCGAGGTCGCGCGGGCCTTGTCGCACCAGGCCCGCGTCGTCATCCTGGACGAACCCACCGCCGCGCTGTCGCAGGCCGAGATCCGCGATTTCTACGGCCTCGTGCGCGGGCTGCTGGTTCGCGGCGTGGCGGTGCTGTTCATCTCGCACAAGTTCGACGAGCTGTTCGCCGTCTGCGACAACTACGTGGTGCTGCGGGATGGCGCCTCGGTCGGCAGTGGCCGCATGAAAGAGGCCAGCGAGCCCGAGCTGCTGCGCCTGATGGCCGGCCGCAGCATCGAGCAGGTGTACCCGCGCGTGGACACGCAACCCGGCGCGATCGTGCTGGAGGCGCGCGACCTCAGTCACCCGACCGAGTTCGACGGCATCAGCTTTGCGCTGCGGCGTGGCGAGATCCTGGGCTTCTACGGCCTGGTCGGCGCGGGGCGCAGCGAGGTCATGCTGGCGCTGATGGGCCTCAAACCACTGGCGCGCGGCGGCATCCTGATAGACGGCCAGGAGCGGCGCATCCGTGATGCGGCCGACGCCATCTCGCTGGGCCTGGCCTATGTGCCCGAGGAACGCCAGCGCCAGGGCGGCATTCTCGATTTCTCGGTGCGGCACAACCTCAGCCTGGCCGCGCTGGCGGGGTCCAGCCATGCCGTGAAGGGCCAGGTCTCGCGCGGGCCCTGGCTGTCCGCCTTGCGCGAAAGCGCCTGGGCGCAGCGGCTGATCGAACGGCTGAACATCAAGACCGCCAGCCAGGACACGCCGCTGTCCGGCCTTTCCGGCGGCAACCAGCAGAAGGTCGTCATCGGCAAGTGGTTGGGGCTGGACCCGCGGGTGGTGATCCTGGACGAACCCACCAAGGGCATCGACGTCGGCGCCAAGCAGGCGGTTTATCAACTGGTCGCGGAGATGGTGGCGCAGGGGCTGGCGGTCATCCTGGTGTCGTCCGAACTGCCCGAGGTGATGCACCTGGCCCACCGCGTGGTCGTCATGAAGCGTGGCCGGCAAGTCGCCGAGTTCCAGCGTGGCGAGGTGGATGCAGAAACTGTCGTGGCTGCGGCTTCGGGCCTGAGCAGGAACGCCGCATGACGCGTCGCGAATGGGCGCTGGCGGCCGTCATCGTGGCCATCACCCTGGCGGTGGGCCTGCGATCTCCCGTGTTTCTCACGCCGCGCAATGTGCTGGACATCGCCAACGATTCGGCCCTGCTGGCCATCCTCGTCATCGGGCAGATGCCCGTTCTGCTCACGCGCGGCATCGACCTGTCCGTGGCGTCCAACCTGGCCTTGACGGGCATGCTGGTGGCGCTGGTCGGCAAGCTCTGGCCCGAAGCCGGCGCGCCGGTGTTGATCCTGCTGGCGCTGGCGCTGGGCGCGGCGCAGGGCGCCCTCAACGGCTGGCTGATCACGCGGTTCGAGTTGCCGCCCATCGTCGTCACGCTGGGCACCATGTCGGTCTATCGCGGCGCCATCTTCCTGGTCAGCGGCGGCGCCTGGGTCAACGACCAGGACATCCACGCGTCCATCAAGGCCTTGCCTCGCGCGGAGCTGCTGGGCTTGCCGCTGCTGGTGTGGATTGCAGCCGCCGTCGCAGCGCTGGGATGGTGGTTGCTGCGCTGGCGACGGGAAGGCCGTGATCTCTACGCCTGCGGCGGCAACCCCGCTGCGGCGCGGATCGTGGGCATCCCGGTGTCGCAGCGCATTCGCATGGCCTACACCTTGTCGGGCGCTTGTGCCGGGCTTGCCGGCCTGCTCTGGGTCGGCCGCTATGCCATTGCTTTCACCGAACTGGCCGCCGGCTTCGAGCTGACCGTGATTGCGGCCTGCGTCATCGGCGGTGTCAGCATCGCGGGTGGCGTCGGCACGGTTGGCGGCGCGTTGCTGGGCGTGCTGTTCATCGGCGTCATCAATGCGGCCCTGCCGGTCATCCACGTCTCGCCGTTCTGGCAGCAGGCGATTGCCGGCGCTGTCATCCTGGTTTCGGTGATGCTGAACTCGCGAGCACAGCGCCGGTCGGGGCAGCAGATCCTGGAAAGGCGAGCGGCATGAAGGCCTGGGGTTCCTGGGAATGGGTGCTGACGGCGCTGATCGTCGCCGTCTACGTCGGCTTCGGCCTGTGCATCGACGGTTTTGCCTCGCCCTCTGCGATCGCCGACAGCACGACCAATATGTCGGAAAAGGCCCTGATCGCGATGGCCATGGCTCTGCTGATCATTGCGGGCGAGATCGATCTCTCCATCGCCGCGACGATGGCGCTGTGCTCCCTGGCCATGGGCTATGCGATGCAGGCCGGCGCAGGCCCGGCCGGCATGATCGCCGCCGCTCTGGGTTGCGGCATCGTGTGTGGCGCATTCAACGGCTGGCTGGTCACGCGCTGGCAGCTGCCCTCCATCGTCGTCACCATCGGCACGCTGTCGCTCTACCGCGGCCTGGCCCTGGTGCTGCTGGGCGACCAGGCCATCACGGGCTACCCGGAATGGTTGAGCCAGTGGGGCAACGGTACGCTGGGGGATCTTGCGGGTTGGCCGTGGCTGATCGTGCCGATCGAGTTCGGCGTCATGCTGGCCGTGGCGGTGGTGTTCATGCTGCTGCAACACCGCACGGTCCATGGCCGGCGCATCTACGCCATTGGCGCCAACCCCGTGGCCGCGCGCTTCTCGGGCATCGCGGTGCAGCGCTACCGGCTGTTGCTCTTCACGCTTGCCGGCCTGATGGCGGCGTTGGCGGCCGTGCAGCTGACCGGCCGCATTGGCAGCACGCGGCCCAACCTCGCGCTGGGTTGGGAACTGGACGCCATCACCATCGTCATCCTTGGCGGCGTGGCGATCCAAGGTGGCCGCGGCGGCATCGTCGGCGTGCTGCTCGCGACAGTGCTGCTGGGCGGCTTCACCTTCGCACTTGGCATGCTGAACGTCTCCGGGATGGTGATGACGACCGTCGTTGGCGGATTGCTCATCTGCGTCATGGTGCTACCGCACGGCTATCGATACGAAAGCACCAGCCCGTGAATCAAGCGGGCCCACCCGTCGAGCATGACGAACAACAGCAATTTGAACGGCAGCGAAATGGTGGTCGGCGAGATCATCGACATGCCCAGCGCCAGCAGCACCGTCGCCACGATCAGATCGACCACGACAAACACCAGGTAGAGGACAAAACCGATCTGGAAGGCCCGCGTCAATTCGCTGAGCGTGAAGCTCGGCACCATCACCAGAAAGTCGTCGGCCTGCAGTCTGTCAGCCTGTTCCTTGGGCCAGATGGCGGCGGCCGACTTCAGGAAGAACTGGCGTTCGCGCTCATGGGTGTGCTTTTGCAGGAAGGCCTTGAGCGGCGCCTTGCCGGCGTCCAGCACCGTCACGACGTCAGTCCAGCCCTCGCTCCTGGCACCGGCCTGGCGGTGACGCAGCGCATCGGCCACCTCCATGCCCACCGGCGCCATGATGTAGACCGACAGGATGATGGCGATGCCGTTGAGCACCATGTTCGGCGGCGTCTGCTGCAGGCCGAGCGCGGTGCGCAGCAGGCCAAAGACGATGACCAGCTTGGTGTAGCTGGTCACCATCATCGCGACGAAGGGCGCCACCCCGAAGGCGAGGATCAGCGCCACGAGCGTCATGGGCTCGGGCATGCCGGTGGTGTTCATCGTCAGGTCTTCAGCTCGGTGGGCGCGAACTCGGAGACGCGCACGCCCAGGCGTTCGCCCACCGCCACCAGGAAGCCTTTGCCCAGCACGTTGCCGTGGGCCAGGATGCGCACCGGGCTGCGGTTCAGCGGCTGCGTCAGATCGAACACATGGCCGGGGCCGATGTTCCTCAGCTCGCCGAGCGACAGGCTCAAATGACCCACCTCGAAGCGCAGCGCCACTTCCAGCGCATTGAGCCGGTCCAGCGGCAGGCCCGTCGCGATGTCGCTCTCGCCGGCATTGGCAAGTTCATCTCGGTTCATCGAAAGGTCTCTCCATTGCGTGACGGTGATGCGCGAGCCCTCGGCTCGCGCGATGAGTTGCCGGCCTGCCGGGCCGCCCAGCTCGGCCTGCACAACCAGGCCCGTGCCGGCGGCGGTCCAGTGTTCGACGCTGACGATGTCGCCCGGCCGGATGCCGCGCACTTCGGCCAGGCTCAGCACGCTGCCGCCGATGCGGAATGCCAGCGGCACGCGCAGGCCGTCGAAGCTTTTGCTCATGGGGCCGGCTGAGGCAGCCGGCGGGGCGGGGACCAGCTTGTCGAGCGCCGAGGGGTCCTGGAACAGCACGAAGCCCTGCCAGGGCCAGGCCTGGCCATCGGTGGCCACGGTGAAGCAGGCAGCGGCCTCCAGTGGCGCCGGTGAGTCGGCCTCCTCATCAGGCTCACCCGGCGACCATTCGAAATGCAGACGCAGGGCCGCTTCAAGTGCGGTGGCCACCGGCTGCAGTGCATCGGCCAGCAACACGTAGCGCAACTCGGCTGGCAGCAGGGCATGGCTGCGCTCCTGCAGCAGCGCGGCCTGCGCGGGGGAATCCAGCATCAGCCAGCCCGTGTGAGGGCCGAGGCGGAATCGATAACGGCCAAATCCAGTGAAATCCTGGACGCTGCCGAAGCGCCACTGCAGGCGATGCCTCGCGCCCTGCAGCGTCAGCTCGATGGGCGGCGCGCGGCGGTCGTAGAGACGGTTGAGAGCCAGGCAGGCGGGCGCCGGCAGGCGCGTCAACGCGCTCACTTCGCTCAGATCGATCACGGCGGTAGGCATCAGCACGCGGCGAGCGTAGCCATCCGCGGGGCTGGGAGGAACTACGTGAATTCGTAGCACCGCGCATAACGGCGGGGCGCTACGGGGACTCGTAGTGGTGCGTAAAAAAGTCACGCCATAGAGTGCTTCGCATGGCCGACCCCGCACCGAACGCACTGCAAAGACACCTGCCGCGACGCAGCGGCATGAAGGACCTGATCGCCAGCGCGGGCCGCCACAACGACCTGCTGCTGGCCGGCATGCTGGTGGCCATCGTCGCGCTGTTCGTGCTGCCGCTGCCCACGCCGTTGCTGGACTTCCTGATCGCCGCCAACTTGTCGATGAGCCTGACCCTGCTCATCGTGGCGATGTATGTGCCGTCGGCGCTGTCGCTGTCCACCTTCCCGTCGCTGCTGCTGTTCACGACGCTGTTCCGGCTGGCGCTGAACATCGCATCGACCAAGCTCATCCTGCTGCACGCCAATGCGGGTCACATCATCGACACCTTTGGCAAGCTGATCGTCGGCAACAACGTCGTGGTCGGCGGCGTGGTGTTCCTGATCATCGCCATCGTGCAGTTCATCGTCGTCGCCAAGGGCTCGGAGCGGGTGGCCGAGGTGGCGGCACGCTTCGCACTGGACGCCATGCCCGGCAAGCAGATGAGCATCGACGCCGACGTGCGCGCCGGCGTGCTGTCGTCGGTGCAGGCGCAAAAGCGCCGCCAGCAGCTGGAGCAGGAATGCTCGCTGCACGGCGCGATGGACGGCGCGATGAAGTTCGTCAAGGGCGATGCCATCGCCGGCATCGTCATCGCGCTGGTCAACATCCTTGCGGGCCTGGCCATCGGCACGCTGATGCACGACATGAGCATCGGCGGCGCGCTGCAGCGCTACGCCATCCTCACGGTGGGCGACGGCATGGTGTCGCAGATCCCGTCGCTGCTGGTGTCCATCGCCTCAGGCGTGGTCATCACCCGCGTGTCGGCCGACGGCGAGCCGCACGGGGGCCAGCTGGCCAACCAGATCGCTCGCCAGTTGATGGCCCATCCCCGTGCGCTGGTGATTGCGGGCCTGGCCACCGCCAGCTTCCTGCTTGTGCCCGGCTTTCCGAAGTGGGTCTTCGGCACGCTGGCGCTGGTGGTGCTGGGCGCCGGGCTGCTGACGCGCCGGCTGCTTGACAGCCGCCGCACGCCGGCCTGGATGTCCTATCGCGACGCGGACGACGACGGTGGCGAGGTGGTGCAGGGCGCCATCGCCGCACCGCTGGAGCTGCGCCTGTCCACCGGCCTGCGCGGGCGCCTGGACCGCCCCGCGCTGGACCTGCGCATGGCCGCAGCCAAGGCCCGCGTCGAGAGCGACCTGGGGCCGGTGTTCCCGCGCGTGCAGGTCGGCTGGGGCAGCGGCCTGGGCGAGAACCAGTACCAGGTGCTGGTGCAGGACGTGGTGGTCTCGCAAGGCACGCTGCGGCCGGGCAGCTGGCTGCTCGACGCGGCCGAGGCCGCCACGCCGCCGGTGGGTGCCGAGGTGGCGGAGCCCTTCGGTCCTTTCTCGCGGGTCGTATGGGTCGATGCCGCACCGACAGCGGTCCGTGCCTGGACCTGCGAAGACGTGCTGGGCCTGCATGTGGACCATGCGGTGCGCCGCCACATCGCCCAGCTGATCGGCCTGCAGGAGGTGCAGCGTCTGCTGCACGCGGCACAGCGCGAGGTGCCCGAGCTGGCGGCGGAAGTGGCACGCGCCGTTCCGTTGCAACGCCTGGCCGAGGTGCTGCGCCGGCTGCTGCAGGAGAACGTACCCATCCGCAACCTGCACGCCATCTTCGAGAGCCTGGCAATCTGGGCACCTACGGAGCCCGACGTCGTCGCGCTGACGGAGCTGGTGCGCATCGATCTCGGCCGCTTCATCACCAGCCGCCATGTCGGCGCGCGGCGCGAGTTGCACGCCATCCTGTTCGAGTCCAGCCTGATCGACCGCGTGCAGGCGGCCATCGAGCGCTCGCCGCGCGGCAACCTGCTGCTGCTCGACCCCGCGGTCGCGCAGGACGTGCGCGAACAGGTGCGCCGCATCCTCGGTGGCGCCCAGCAGCGCGTGGTGGCCATCGTGTCGTCCGACACGCGGCGCTACATCAAGACGCTGATCGAGCCGGTGGCGCCCCAGCTGGCGGTGCTGTCCTACCAGGAGGTCGACGAGGACGTCGCACTGCAGCCGGTGGGCTGGGTCAGCAACCCGCAGCCGCAGGCCTTCACCCCGATCGCGGAGGCGGCATGAACGCCGCGCCGGGCCGCCCCAAGCAAGTTCGCTCCCGCTCGGCGGGAGTGAGCCCGGACTTGGGATGCCCGATGGGCATTCCAAGCCTGGCGAACGCCTGGCCGATGCAGCGGCCAGGCAAGGCCGCAGGCCGAAGGGTGCACCAATGACCCCTCAGAACATCCTCGACATCACGCGCGAAGGACTGCTGATCGTGCTGATGGTCTCGCTGCCCATGGTGCTGGTGTCCACGCTGACCTCGCTGGTCGTGGCCGTACTGCAAGCGGTCACGCAGATCCAGGACCAGAGCATCGGCCAATCGGTGCGCCTGATTGCAGTGCTGATTGCCCTCGTGGTGACCGCCGGCTGGCTCGGCCGCGATGTGCTGCGCTTCGCCGAGCGCGCTTTCCAAACCCTGACTTCGCTGAGCTGATGCTGCGCTTCGTCTACCTCCTGTTTTGCGCCGGCCTGGTCGCGGCATTGCTGGCCAGCCCCGCCAGGGCGGCCGACCTGCCGCGCAACGGCCGGCCCTTCCGCATGGAAGCCAACGAGAAGCCGGTGGGCGACTTCCTGCGCGAGCTGGCGGCGTCGCAGGGCGTCACGGCGGTCATCGACGGCAAGGTCGGCGGCACCATCAGCGGCCGCTTCGCCATCACCGGCAGCCAGCCCGGTGCGGTGCAGATGGTGCTGAGCAATATCTGCGCGGCCAACGGGCTGACCTGGTATTACGACGGCGCCTTCCTGTTCGTCGATCCGGCCGCCGACACGCGCAGCGAGGTGTTCACCATCGCCGGCAAGAACGCGCAGCGCATCGCCGACACGCTGGCCCGGCTCAAGATCGCCGACGCCCGCTATCCGCTGCAGATCAGCGAGGCGGATGGCAACGTCTACGTCTCCGGTCCCAAGCGCTATGTGGAGCTGGTGCGCCAGACCGTGCGGCTGATCGACCAGCGCGCGGCACGCGACGACCGTGCCGAGGTGCAGGTGTTCCCGCTGCGCTATGCCTGGGCCGCCGACTTCAAGATGAATCGCGCCGGCAAGCAGGTATCCATTCCTGGCGTGGCGACCGTGCTGCGCAATCTGTATGGCCGCACCGGGGCGGCGCGCGGAGCGGCACCCTCGGCCGTGACCGGGCCGGTGCGGCGCACCAAGCTCGGCGTCAGCGCCGACGCCGGCGTGGCCAAGCTGTCCAGCGAGGGCAGCGGCGCGACCGAGGACGAGGGTGACGGCGGCGGCCCCGAGTTCTCCAGTGGCGAACTGCCGCAGTTCCAGCCCGACACGCGACTCAATGCGGTGCTGGTGCGCGACACGCCCGAGCGCATGGCGCGCTACGAGAAGCTCATCCAGACCATGGACGTGCGGCCGCGCCTGATCGAGATCGAGGTCACGATCATGGACATCAGCACCAACACGCTGGACAGCCTGGGCGTGGACTGGCGGCTGCACGCCCGCCACGGCGACCTGCAGATCGGCCGCGGCAACCTGCCGCCGCTGACCTTCGGCAACGCCAACTCCGAGGCTGGTCAGGTCGTCACCGTCAACCCGCAGGGCAACCCCAGCACGCCGCTGGGCGCGCTGTTCACCGCCTCCATCGGCAACGACCTGCGCAACTACCTGCTGACCCGCGTCAGCGCGCTGGCCCAGAAGGGCAATGCCAACTTCATCGCGCGGCCCAAGGTGCTGACGCTGGACAACAACGAGGCGGTGCTGGAGAACCTCAGCGAGTTCTATGTGCGGGTCGACGGTTTCCAGGATTCCAGCCTGTACAGCGTCACGGCCGGCACCGCGGTGCGCGTGACTCCCTTGATCGTCGACGACAAGGAAGGCCGCGGCGTGCTGATGTCCATCGACATCGAGGACGGCGACGTCAGCAGCAGCACCGTCGACCGCATCCCCGTCGTGCGGCGGCGCACCGTCAACACCCAGGCGCTGGTGGACGAAGGCACGAGCCTGCTGATCGCCGGCTACACCTCGGAGGAGAAGGCCAACGCGACCTCGGGCGTGCCGCTGCTGTCCAGCATCCCGGTGCTGGGCAAGCTGTTCCAGTACAGCGAGAAGAAGCAGAACAACATGGAGCGCTTCTACCTGCTGACGCCGCGCCTCGTCACGCCCGGCAGCAAGCCGCCGCTGCCGGTCCAGCAGGAGCCTACGCAATGAACGCGCGGGCCCACACCACTACCACGGCCGCCGTGCCGGGCTGGTGCCTGCGCTTCCTCAGTGGCGCGGTCAAGGGCCGCACCATCGCGCTCAAGCCGGGCGTCAACACGCTGGGCGCTTCGGGTGAGTGCGAGGTCATGCTGCCCGGCAGCGACGTGCTGCCGCGCCACCTGGTGTTCACGGTGGGCGAACTGGCGATGTCGCTGCAGAAGGTCGGCGCGGCCGCCGTGAAGCTCAACGGCCAGGACGTGCAGGCCCAGCGCAAGGGCGTGGTAGCGGGCGACGTGGTGTCGGTCGGCAGCATCGACTTCCAGGTCGACCGCAGCTATCCCGCGCCCGAGCACGACGACCCGGCGTCCGAGTGGACCGAAAGCATCATGCCCGGCGACGCGCCGCCCGCCGCCCTGCTGCAGGCGCCTGCGCGCCGGAGCTCGCCCTGGCTGAGCGTGGCCGTGGTGGTGCTGGCGGTCGGCGGGGCGGCCGGCGTGCTGGCCTGGGCCGGCAGTGCGGGCAGCTCGACCCGAGCCGCCACGGTCGACCTGGCCGAGGTGGAGAAGGCGCTGAAGCCCTTCCCCGAGGTCGAAGTGGTCGCGGTCGCCGGCGGCCGTTTCAACGTGCGCGGCTACGTCGAATCGCGCCAGCGCAAGCAGGCGCTGGCCGAGGCCATGGCGCCTTTTGGCCGGCAGGTCAGCACCAGCGTGCACGCGGCCGAGGACATCGTCGAGCAGGCGCGCCGCTACGTGAGCGACCCCGGCATCTCGATGAGCTACACGGGCCAGGGCCGGCTGGTGGTGGCCGGCGCGACCGAGGACGAATCGGTGCGTCAGAAGATCCGCCGCCTTGCCGACGACCTGCACCCGGCGGTGCTGGTGTCCGACCAGGTGAAGCTGCGGCCGCGGCCCCAGGTCGACCGCGCGGGCGAGCAGCAGYGCGCGCAGTGGGACGCGTGGCAGAGCGTGCTGCCGTCGCGCATGGTCAGCATCACGCAGGACGCCAGTGGCATGAGCTACATCCAGCTCGCCAATGGCAACCGCTACTACGAGGGGGCGGTGCTCAAGTCGGGCGCCGAACTCAAGCGCATCGAGGCCGATGGCCTGGTGGTGTCACCAGGCAGGGAGGGCGCGCGATGAGCACCAAGGGATTTCGCACCGGAGGCCTGGCCTTCGTGCGGAATGCCTCCGTCCACGAGGGCGGGGGCGATTTTTGTCATGTCATCAACCTTTGACGTTAGGAGTCAAACCATGGCCGTAGCCGCACCCGAGTCCGGACTGGACAGCAAGGCAATCCTGGAACAGAACAAGCAGCTGACCATCTTCAGCACCGTGACGTCGCAGAGCGCCCAGCGCACCGCGGCCATCACGTCGGCCAACGCCCAGCAGACCAACACGGTCCTGCAGGCGGCCAGCGACGTTCGCCAGCAGTCGCAGAAGGTCTGACCTTCCCGCGTCTCGCCGCCCCGGCGCCGGGGCGGCATTTCTCATTCATACCTTTCACCCCAGCGAGGTCATCATGGTCCAACCCGTTGATGCCATGGCCGTTGCGGTCCAGGCCAGCGCCACGGCGCCGGCCGCGATCGATCCGGCAGAGGCGAAGCAATTCGCCGGCTACATGGTTCGCCCCTCAAGCGGCGGCACCGGCTCGCTGCAATCGCTGTCCAGCGCTGCCGACCAGTTCTTCGGCCAGCGCCCCGGGGCCAGCGAGTTGATGGCCCACCGCATGGTGCCGGCGGCCGACCTGGGCGACCCGCAGACCGCCGCCGTCGAATTCGGTCGCGCGCAGATGGAGATCGTCAGGTTCAGCAACGACTCCATGACCTATTTCAGCAAGATGCATATGTGCACCGCCCTGGCCAGCGCCTGCAGCAATCAGTTCAACTCGTTGCTGAAGAACAATGGCTAGGCAACTCTACAC
>NZ_JBFUMO010000055.1:0-19624 GCF_054049355.1 Roseateles sp. P5_E11
GCATATATTGGCTCTCGCCCGTCCCGCTTTTGCTTGCCTGAAGCAGCCATGTTTCCGCCTCTTGGTACTCTTGCTTGCCAATCAAGAATCGACCATAGCCTAGCTGGGCTTCTAAGTTTCCACTCTCGCATAGGTTTCTAGCAATTCGTCGGAATTCAGCTTCGTGCCCTTTGGAATGCTCGATGATTGCATTCGACCAAGTCTCTGACGAATTGGCGCGGGCACAAGCCATAAACCCAAGCATGGTGGCGCAAAACAGGATGATGGATAAGCGGTGCATTAAAGCGCTCGTGGGATCTGAGTCTGCAGGACGAATAGAAAAAGGCCCACTGCATTCGCCGTGGGCCTTTCGTTTTTGATATGTCTCGTTCTCAGAACGGAATATCGTCATCCATATCGTCAAACCCCGTCGCCGCCTTGGGCGCCGCAGCCGGAGCGCGCGGAGCGGGCGGGCGCTGGGCCGCGGCCGGACGCGCTGCCGGGCGGGCACCGCCCTCGTCGCCACCGCCACGGCTGTAGCCGCCACCGCCACCTTCGCCGCCACCAGCACCACGGCCGTAGCTGGCGCCGCCACCGCCGCCTTCATCACCACCGCCGGCGCCATCACGGCCGCCGAGCAGTTGCATTTCCTGGGCAATGATCTCGGTCGTGTAGGTGTCGCGGCCTTCCTTGTCCTGCCACTTGCGGGTCTTCAGGCGGCCTTCGACATAGAGGGGGCGGCCCTTCTTGACGTACTCGCCGACGATCTCGGCCAGGCGGTCGTTGAAGACGACGCGGTGCCATTCGGTCTCTTCCTGGCGCTCGCCGCTCTCGCGGTTCTTCCAGTTGCGGGTGGTCGCCAGGCTGAGGGTGACCCAGGCGCCGCCGCTGGGGTTGTAGCGAACCTCGGGGTCTTTGCCGACGTTGCCGATGATGATGACTTTGTTGACGCTGGCCATGACGCTCGTCCGAATTCGATGGGGAAGGGGCGAATTATGCCGAGGGGCTCGCCGAACCCCGTCAGCAACTCCACGTAGACCGCATCCCGCACCCCGGGGTCCGCACTTCGTCTCTCCACCCGCCGCCCGCCCGATGGGGCTCCCTAAGATGAAGCCATGAACTCCCCCGACCCCCGCTCCAGCAACCGCCGCCCGAATGTGCGGCTGTGGCTGGCGTACGCCGGGACTTGCGCGCTGGCCTGGTGCCTGTTCGTGCTGGCGGGCAGCGAGTTCGACCGCGGCCTGGACCCGTTCTGGCTGGCCGTCTACCAGGCCACCACCATGCTGTGGGCGCCGATGCTGCTGGGCGTCGCCGTCTGGCCGGTGGCCCGCCGCCTGCACGGCACCGATGCCGGCGCGGCCGCGACCGCCCTGGCGCACGCGATGGCGGCGCTGTCCTTCTCGGCGCTGTGGCAGGCGGGCGAGTTCGCCGTCAACGCCGCCCTGTTCGGCACCGACCACGCCGGCGCCGTGCTGCTGGCCGGCCTGCTGTGGCGCTCGGTGTGGGGCTTCGTGGTCTACGCAGCAATAGCCACCGCCTTCACCGCCGTGCTGCAGTCGCGCGCGGCGCGCTCGGCGGCCGTGCACGCCGCCCAGGCTGAAAKCGCCCTGGCCAAGGCCGAGCTGTCGGCCATCAGCGGCAAGCTGAACCCGCATTTCCTGTTCAACACGCTGAACTCGCTGATCGCCCTGACCCGCAAGGACCCGGCCGCCGCCGAGGCCTCGCTGCTGAAGTTCGCTTCCATGCTGCGCTATGTGCTGGACACCAAGCGCGGCGCCGAGGACCGCGTGATGCTGTCCGACGAGATCGACTTCCTGCGCGACTACCTGGCCCTGGAAGCCCTGCGCCTGGGCTCGCGCTTGCGCGTGGACTGGGACCTGGAGGAGCGCGTGATGGCCGACGAGCTGCCGCCACTGACGCTGCAGCCGCTGGTCGAGAACTCCATCCTGCATGCCGTGGCCACCCGCAAGGGCGGCGGCAAGGTGACCATCACCGCGCGCCGCAATGCCCTCAACCATGGCCTGGACCTGGCCGTGGCCGATGACGGCCCCGGCTGCGAGCCCGAGGCCCTGGAGCCCAAGCCCGGCCAGCGCCGCGGCGTGGGCCTGGCGGCGCTGAAGAAGCGCTTCGCGCTGGACTACGACGGCCAGGCGCGCCTGCGCATCCACACCGCTCCCGGCGCAGGATTTCGCGTCGACCTTTTTATTCCACAGCTATGAGCACGACCACCACCGTCCTGATCGCCGAAGACGAACACCTGGCCGCCGAAGCCCTGGCCGACTGGGTCAAGGCCACGCCGGGCCTGCAGCTGGTGGCTGTCTGCGAGGACGGCGACGACGCGCTGGCGCAGATCCGCGCGCTCAAGCCCGCGCTGGTGCTGACGGACATCCAGATGCCGGGCCTGACGGGGTTGCAGGTGGTGCAGGCTCTGCAAGGCGAGGCCCACCAGCCGCGCATCATCTTCACCACCGCCTATGACCAGCACGCGTTGACGGCCTTCGAGCTGCATGCGGTGGACTACCTGCTCAAGCCCTTCTCGCGCGAGCGCTTCGACGAGGCGATCAGCCATGTGCTGCGCGACGCTTCGCCAAGCCCTGCCGATGTGGCACAGGCCTTGGGCGCGCCGGCCGACGCACCGCTGACGCGCCTCTTGGTGCGCGACCAGGGCAAGATCTTCCCGCTGCAGGTGGACGCCATCGAGTGCCTGCGCTCCGACAACAAATACACCGCCATCACCAGCAAGGGCCGCAGCTTCTTGGTGCGGCTGCCGATTGCCGATTTTGAGACGCGGCTGGACCCGATGAAGTTCCTGCGCGTGCAGCGCGGCTGCATCGTCAACCTGGATTTCGTCGAGAGCATGACCCCGGACGAGAACTCCCAGCTCGTCGTGCAGCTGCGTGACGGCACGCGCATCACGGCCAACCGTGAGGTGTCCAAGATGTTGAGGGAGCAGTCGCTATGAAGACCAACACCTTGAAGAGGCGCCTCCTGCCGGCGTTGCTGCTGGCAGCCCTCGGCCTGGCGCAGGCCCAGCCTCACCCGCACCCCACGCCAGCGACGCCCCCCACTCCCGCCACGCCGGCGACACCAGCAACACCGGCCACTCCTCCGACACCAGCGACACCAGCGACGCCGGCCACCCCAGCAATGCCCGGCCGCATCTACGCCCCCGGCGCCTTCGATCGCCTGGAGCTGGCCGGCGCGGCGCGCGTCATCCTCGTGCAGGGCGAGCGCGACCAATGTTTCATCGCCGGCGACGCCGAGGTGCAGAAGAGCGTCGAGGTCGAGCTGGCCGACCGCCAGCTCATCATTCGCCCGACCGGCGGCTGGAAGTTCTGGCACAGCCAAAAGCTGTTCGTGCAGGTGGAGATGCGTCAGCTGAAGGGGCTGTCGCTGTCCGGCGCCAGCGACGTGCACGCGCCCTTGCCCCTGCGCGCCGACCAGCTCAAGCTCTTCATCAGCGGCGCAGGCCTGGTGCGGCTGGACCAGCTGCAGGCCAAGCAGCTCACCTTTGTCATCTCGGGTGCCGGTGACGGCCAGCTCGGCGGGCGCGTTGAGGACCTGGCGCTGCAGATCTCCGGCAAGGGCAAGGTGGTCGCCGACCGCCTGCAGGCCCAGCGCGCCCGTGTCAGCGTCAGCGGCATCGGCAATGTGCTGCTGTGGGTGACCGACGAGCTGGCGGCCAATATCTCGGGCATCGGCTCGGTGGACTACTTCGGCAACCCGTCGGTGCAGCGCTCGGTGTCGGGCATGGGCTCGATCAGCGCACGCGGCGAACGGCGGAACTAGGTATTTCGACAAGCAGGCTCGGTGCCGCGAACACCATGCCAGCCAGTGAGTTTTGCTACCGGATCATTGACCGCCGAGACTTGGCCGCGGCCATCGGTTGCGACGTGGCATTCAGTGCATCTGCCCTGTACTGCCGGTGAGCCGAGAAGGCGCCGGCCGTGACCTCGATGTCCGCGCCGGAAATGCCCGCTCCACGGGCGACGTCGCGCCACTGGTCGACCACGGTCGCCACCTCTTCGACGATGGCGCCTGCCTCGGCGTCTGTGAGTCGATAAAACGCAGCTGTCGACCGCACCGTGCTCATGCTCGGGCGGTTGTCGACATCGTCGATGTTGAGCACATGCTCCGCTTTGTCGACGTTCGGGTTGACATCGAAGGCAGGAGACAGCCGCCAGCCATCTTTGCCGAGCAGGAACCCGTGATTGCGCAGGTGATCGTCTCGATTGCCGACGGCGACATTGAAAGCCACTCGACGGAACAGCTGCTTGAGGTCGCTGGCGACGTATGCAGGGTCTCCACCGGCACTCAGGAATTGGGCGAGCTCAAGGTAGCTCGCGCCCTCACTCTGTTCCCGCCGGAGCAGCGTCATGGCGGACGCATAGAACTGCCGCTTGCCATTCTCGCGATCGAATCGCTGGACGCAGAAGGTGTGGAACTCGCTGTTCAACCTGACCGCGCGGGCGGCTGGAACACTGACGCCGGCCCTCTTGGCCATGGTGTGGACAGCGGCCTCCCAGGCGCCTATGTCCCGGTCATCGTCACGCGATGGGAATTTCCCGATCCAGAGCGAGCCGTCCTGCTCGGCGAAGTTCGCTTTCGGCCTGGCCCCGCCCAATGAAGCGCCTGGCGCCACCAGCACGGCCAGCCACCGACGCAGCGCGTCAAGATCGTCGATGCGCTTGCTCGTTAGCAACGTGGCCACGGCCTCGAGCTCGCGCAGGTTGGTCACGGGGGGTGCGGCCATCTTTTCGGCGCCGAGGAATTCCTCGGCGCCCTCCAGGCGGAATCGCAGCCCGCCTTGACGCGTGAAGTCCTGAACGCCGATCAGGAAATCCCAGGCATAAAGGTTCCGGGGCGTTCGGCCTTCGTCCTTCGCCTGCAGAGCTTCTCGTCGCTTCATGAGCGTTTGGCCCCAGCGGTCCGGGGACGAGTCCAGGAAGATGCCGAAGTTGCCCAGCTCTGGCTTCGGAAAGTAGGGCTGGTCGCCGAGGGACAAATCGGGATCGACCGAAAATGCCATCGGGTCCTTCAGCCAGTCCCGCTCGTAGACGAAACGGACCTGGCCGCGATCGTGAGACAGCGTGCCTACACGCCGCGCGTCTTCAAGATCACAGTCGAGCCAGACCTCCAGGTTCGAGCCGCTCATCAAGATCCTCTCGGCGAGGACGCTGGCATGGCGCCGCGCTTTCGAGCGGGCTTGGGCTCCAACGCCAGGTCCTGAAGCTTGCGGCCCACCTGGTCGTCGGCCGCGAGCGACTCGATGTCCTTCTCGAGGCCCAGTACGGCGAGCACCCTCAGATAGGTCCCAAGTGTCGCGCCGGGATCGCCAGCCTCCACGTTGTAAAGGGAGGAGCGCGAGATCCCGGCCCGGAGCGCAACGGTCATGGAGCTGAGCTTGCGGCGCAGCCGCGCCAGGCGCAGCCGCTCACCAAGAGCAGCAAGAAGACGCTGCTCCTGGGGGAAAACGACCGGCGGTTTGCTGGGCATCGGACAGGTAATCCGGTTCGAAAATGTCCACCATTATGAACATTTTCACCATATTTTGTCCAGCATGGTGGGTTGGTGCCGTTCAAGCGCTCAAGCGTTGCGCACGACCAGGCGCCGCGCGGCAGCGCCTACCGTGTCAAGCTGCTTGCCAGGATATGCAAGAGCCGGGCATCAAGCACAGCACCAAGCTCCTATCCGGCGGGGAAACGAGCCTACCGCGGGTGGGATCGGGCGAGCGAACGGTATCGCCAGGCGGCCAGCAGCCCGCCCAGGGACATCAGCCACAGCGAGGACGGCTCCGGCACCGGAGCAAAGGACTGGGCCCAGTTCAGCCCCGAGGGCGACGTGATCGTGAACAGCGACATGTCCGCCGGCACGTACAGGCCGGTGTTGGGGTCGAGCAGCGAGATCGCCGAGATGCCGTTCCAGTACGAAGAGTGGCCGAAATCGGCAGTGACCGAGGCTGCTTCGCTGGTGCTGCATTGCGGGTCGCTCAAGCAGTCGATCTTGCCCGCAGACACCGTCAGCCGCTCCGTGAAGGTGAAGGGCGTGCCCAGCGTGATGGTGATTTTGATGTTGTGGATGCCCGAGTAGTACAGCGGGCCGCCAGCCACGGCGCTGACGAAGTCGACTGGGAACCCGCCCGGGAATGCAGGGTTCGAGTGGGCGCCCCAGCTGCCGAGGAAACCGGCTCCGTTTAAAGAGAAGTTCACCGAGGAATAGCCGCCCCCGGTCGGGTCGATCATGCCTTGCAGCGTGACACCCATGGTGACGCGCGCCTGCGTACCGTTGAGACCGGCCGAGCTGATCGTGATGTCCTCCCCGTACGCGCCTTCGGCAAAGGCGGTGCCCAGGTGGTTGCCGGCGCCGGCGAAGCTGGAGGCGTAGAGCTTGATGACACCCAGGGCCACCGACGCATCAGCCGTGCCGCCAGCGCCGTTGCCGGCGGCCGATGACGAGGCGCTGAACGTGCCGCTGTCGAAATCGTCCACGGGCGGGTCGAATTGCGTGCCAAGCGCGCTGGCCGACGTCCTGGCGATGGTCGAGCCTGCGGATGCTGCGAAGGCGCAGCCGAGGGCGGTCAGGCCCACCAGAAGATGCCGGAATTTCATGAAGCCACTCCTTGACCGCCCGGCGAACTGCGGGCCGAGGCTTTTCTACGCCTGCGCTTGGGGAGGGTCAATCGATGTGGCGCCGATCCCCCTAGGACGGCGAGCTACCTATTGATGACGAACCGCGGCACCAAGGGTTCGATCAGCGCCCGCGGCGAGAAGAAACCTTCCGTGGACAGCCGCTGATCGCTACCTAAACTCCTCGCCAAATTGCGGGGAGGAATTCGATGGTTGCGTGGAAGAAGGCCGTCACGGCCCTGGTGGGTGTGGTGGCGGTGCTGGGCGGTGGCTGGTGGGCGTCGCAAAAGCTCGGGCAACCGGCCCTACCGAGCAGCGCCGAGATCGGTGGCGAGCAGGCGGCCTTTGCGCTGCTGGACTGCAAGGCCCGACTCTTCGACGGCTCGCCGGCCATCGCGCTGAGCTTCACGCAGCCGCTGGACAGCAAGCAGGACTTCGGCGCCCTCGTCAGCGCGCAGGAAGGCGCCGCGCCAACCACCACCGACGGCAAGAAGGAGCCGGCGCCGGACGCCAGCTTCAAGCCGCTGGCCGCCCGCTGGGTGCTGGGCGACAACCCCCGCGTGCTCTACCTGCCCTTCGTGACACCGGACCGCAGCTTTCGCTTCGCGTTCAACGCCCAGCTGGGGGCGAAAACCGGCGCCAAGCTCGCGACCGCGCAGAAGTGCGAGGCTGTCAGCGAGACCATGCCCGACAGCTACTACTTCGCCAGCCGTGGCCTGGTGCTGCCGGCCGGCCAGAACGGCGGCCTGCCTGTCGTCACCATCAACACGCCCGAAGTGGATGTGCAGTTCCTGCGCATCAAGCCGGCCTCGCTGCCGGCCTTCCTGGAGCAGGTCAGCGGCCGCCGCGAGCGCCAGGTGAACTCCGGCGAAGAGGACGGCGAGGGCGGCTACTACTACGACGGCTACAACGACAACCAGCGGCGCCTGAAGGGCACCGTGGGCGGCTGGGTGCTGGACGAGCTGCGCGCCATGAGCGACAGCGTCTACCTCGGCCGCTTCACGACCGATGCACGGCCGAACCGGCGCAACGTCAGCTTCCTGCCCGTGGAGGGCATCAAGGAGCTGCAGGAGCCCGGCATCTACGTGGCCATCATGAACCAGCCCGGCCGCTTTGGCTGGGACTACCAGGTCACGCATTACTACGTCACCGACGTCGGCCTGCACCTGCGCCGGCATGCCGAGCAGATGGATGTGTTCGCCACCTCGCTGAAGAGCGGCGGTGCGCTGTCGGGCGTGGAGCTCAGCCTGGTCGATGAGAACGGCAAGGCGCTGGCCCAGGCGCAGACCGATGGCGACGGCCACGCCGTGTTCACCGGCCGCAGCGACAAGGCCCGCGCCGTGCTGGCCCGCCGCGGCAAGGAGATGTCCATCCTGTCGCTGCGCGACGCGGCGCTGGACCTGAGCGAGTTCGACGCCACCGGCCACCCCTCGCGCAGCAACAAGCTCTTCGTCTACGCCGGCCGCGACCTGTATCGGCCGGGCGAGAACTTCCAGGTGTCCGTGCTGGCGCGTGATGCCGACGGCAAGCCGCTGCCCAAGCCCTTGCCGATCACGCTGACCGTCAAGAAGCCCGACGGCAGCAAGCTCGTCGAGCAGTTGGTGCAGCCGGGCAAGACGGGCACCGGCTACTACCAGCAAGGCATCACCTTGCCGGCCGACGCACCCACCGGTGGCTGGACCATCCAGGCCCGCGTCGACCCCGGTGCAAAGACCCCCGACGCGCAATGGGTCTTCAAGGTCGAGGAGTTCCTGCCCGAGCGCATGAAGCTCACGCTGACCGCGCCCGAGGGCACCCTCAACGGTGACGGCGGCATCACGGTGCAGGCCCAGGGCGACTACCTCTACGGCGCACCCGCCGGCGGCAACCGGCTGCAGGGCAGTGCCTATTCCGAGCGCTTGGTTGTGCCGCTGCCGGCCAAGCTGCCCGGCTTCATCTTTGGCGACCTCGCTGACGACAAGGCCAAGAACCGCCAGGACCTGGAAGAGCAGGAGCTGGACGCCGAAGGCAAGGCCAGCATGAAGATCGCGACGGCGTTTGGCGAGCGCAAGTCGCCGATGCGCGTTCGCGCGGCCTTCAGCCTGCTGGAGTCCGGCGGCCGCCCGGTCGTGCGCGCCATCGAGCGCACGTGGTGGCCGGCGCCGGTGCTGATCGGCGCGCGGCCGCTGTTCGACCGCAATGTGTCGGCCGAGAACGGCCTGGCCGAGTTCGAGCTGGCGCGTGTCGATGCCAGCGGCAACTTCAAGCCGAGCAAGGAAGTGCAGCTCAAGCTCATCTACGAGGAACGCCAGTGGTATTGGCGTTATGACGACGGCCGCGGCTGGAACTCCGGCTTCAACGTGAATGAGGAGCTGGTGGAGGCGCGCAGCCTCGCGCTGACGGCCCGCACCAAGATCGCCTTGCCCGTGCGCTGGGGCCGCTACCGCCTGGAGGTGAAGGACCCCGAGACCGGCTTGACGATGCGTTATGGCTTCTACGCCGGCTATGGCGCCCAGGACGCCGACGACATCGGCAACCGGCCCGACCGCGTGCAGCTCAAGCTGCAGGGCGCGCCCTTCAAGCCGGGCGACGTGGCCAAGCTGGCCATCAAGCCGCCGCATGACGGCGAGGCCATCGTCACCGTCGAAGGCGACCGCGTGTTGTGGACCAAGCGCATCGGCGTGAAGGCCAGCGRCACGGACATCGATATCCCCGTCGATGCGAGCTGGGCCCGCCACGACCTCTACATCACCGTCGCCGCCTTCCGCCCCGGCAGCCAGGGCGACAAGGTGACGCCGGCTCGTGCGCTGGGCCTGGTGCACCTGCCGCTCAACCGCGAGGACCGCAAGCCCAAGCTGGCACTGACCGTGCCGGCCAAGACGCAGCCATCGGTGGCGCTGCCCATTAGCGTCAAGGTGCCGGCCCTCGCCGGCAAGCCGGCCATCGTGACTGTGTCCGCAGTCGATGTGGGCATCCTCAACATCACCAACTACAAGACGCCCGACCCGCAAGACTTCTTCTTCGGCAAGCACCGCTACGGCGCCGACATGCTGGACCTCTACGGCCGCCTCATCGAGAAGATGGAGGGCAATGTGGCCAAGCAGCGCTTCGGCGGCGACGCCGGCAAGCGCGATTCGCAGTCCATGCCGCGCAAGGTGCTGCTGGTGGACCTGTTCAGCGGCCCGGTGCAGCTGGATGCAAAGGGCGAGGCGACCATCAACCTGAAGCTGCCGGACTTCAACGGCACGCTGCGGGTGATGGCGGTGGTTTCGAGTGCCGACAGCTATGCCTCGGCGCAGGCCGAAACGGTGGTCGCCGCGCCATTGGTGGCCGAGCTGAACATGCCGCGCTTCGTGTCGCCGGGGGACAAGGCCACCATCGCACTCGATGTGACCAACCTCAGCGGTGCGGCGCAGGACGTGAAGGTGTCGGTCACGTCGAGCGGGCCGCTGAAGATCACCGGCGGTGCCGAGAGCCTCAAGCTGGCCGACAAGCAGCGCCAGATCCTGCGCTTCCAGGCCGAGGCRCTGGATGCCTCGGGCCTGGCGCCCATCGAGGTCAAAGTGACGGCTGGGCCGCTGAGCATCACCCGCGAGGCAGCGCTGCAGGTGCAGCCCATCACGCCACTGGTGCGCGAGAGCCGGCGCATCCGCCTGGAGCCCGGCGCCACGCAGGCCCTGGACAAGGCCCTGCTCGATGCCTTCTGGGCCGGTTCGGCCAGCGTGAGCTTGAGTGTCTCCAACACGCCGCCCATCGACATCAAGGACCAGGTCAAGGGCCTGTTGATGTACCCCTATGGCTGCCTGGAGCAGACAACGTCCAGCGCCTACCCGCTCGTCTTCATCGACGACGAGGCGGCAAAGCGCTGGGGCATGACGCCGGTGCCACGCGAGGAGCGCGCCAAACGTCTGGACAGCGCCTTCGCGCGCCTGGCCAGCATGCAGCAACCCAAGGGCGGCTATGGGCTGTGGGCGTCCAGCAGTCCCTACGAGGGCTGGCTGTCGGCTTACGTGACCGGCTTCCTGCAGGACTCGCGCGACGCCGGCTTCGCCGTGCCCGAGGCCCAGCTCAAGCGCTCGCTGGACAACCTGCTGGAGCAGTTCCAGCGCGCCCCGGCCCAGCAGACCACACCGGCCAAGGATCCCAAGCGCGACGACAAGGGCCGCATCGCCGACTGGCGCGACGCCGAGACCATGCGCATCGCCCACCAGCGCTTTGCCGAGGCCGCCCACGCCGGCTACATCCTGGCCCGCGAGCAGAAGGCGCCGCTGGCCACGCTGCGCACGCTGCACGATCAGTACCGCAGCCATGCGCTGTCGCCCCTGCCGCTGGTGCACCTGAGCCTCGCGCTGAAACTGATGGGCGACGAGGGCCGTGCCAAGGTGGCCCTGGACGACGCCATGCAGCGCGGCTACGGCTACCAGCCCGATGACCCCAACAACTACTGGTGGAGCCAGTGGCTGGGCGACTACGGCTCACGCGTGCGCGACCGGGCCCTGGCCTATGCGCTGCTGCTGCGCCACAAGGTCACGCACGAGAAGCGCGAGAACCTGTTGTTCGACCTGTCCGACGACTTCAGCCGCCGCAACTACTACTCGACGCAGGAGCGCCTGGCCCTCTTCCTGGCCGTGCAGGCCGCCACCAACGGCGCAGGCAAGGACGACGGTTGGAAGACAGCGTTGAACGTGGGCGCCAAGGCCGACGCCTGGACCGGCAGCGGCGTGGGCCAGCAGAGCTTCGAGCTCGCCAAGCTCAAGTCGGGCATCGCGCTGAAGAACGAGGGCGCGGCGCCGCTGTACCTCGACGTGACCGCCCAGGGCTACCCGACCAAGCCGCTGGCGCCGACCAGCGACCGCATCTCGGTCGAACGCGCGATGTTCACGACCGACGGCAAGCCTGTGACGGCGCGGCAGTTCACGACCGGCGAGATGTTCGTCGTGCGCCTGCGCGTGAAGGCCCCGCAGTCCATCAAGGACGGCCTGGTGGTGGACCGCATCCCGGCCGGCTTCGAGATCGAAAACCTGAATTTGAGCCAGGGACCGAAGGCTGGTGAGTTCACGGTGGAGGGCGTCAACATCGCGCAGGCCAACGCCAACGAACGCATCGTCCACATGGAGTACCGCGACGACCGCTTCGTCGCCGCCGCGTCGTTGGGGCAAACGCTGGACGTCTTCTACCTCGTGCGCGCCGTGACGCCGGGCAAGTACGTGGTGCCGGCGACGTTTGCGGAGGACATGTATCGGCCGGAGGTGAGGGGGATTGGGAAGGCGGAGGGGGAGATTACGGTGGTGGACAAGAAGTGAGACTCACCGTCGGCATGCGGGGCACAGCCAAGGGTGGCATCAGCCRTGTGGTCGTCGCAGCAACGTTGACAACGCTCGGAGAGGCTTCCTGGGCCGGTACATCCGATCCAATCGGTGTGGGCGGCTTAGTCGGCCCGGTGCTGCCGTACCTGATCGCCTTGGTCGTATTGGCTGCAATGGGCTTTCGATCTCGGTGGGCGCTCATTGCAGTCTTCGCTTTGCTGGTGTTGCCGCCAGCTTGGGTGTGGCGGCGTATCGAGATGTCCGGCGAACAGGAGAGAGCCCAACGAGATGCCCGCAATCGCCGCGTCATCGATGAGCAGGTTGCTGCGGATCGAGCCTATTCGCAGTTCTGCAAGAGCCGACAACTGCAGGTGCTTTCCACGGTTCCTCCTGGAGAGCTTCCCTCCTCTGGTGCTCGAACCTTGCTTGTGAGTGCAGATCCCGCGTTTGTCCAGAAACTGTCGCGTTTCAGAGCGGATACCTTGATCCGGTTGCTGCAAAGTGACGTGCAACGGTGCCGACGTTTGGGATTGGCCTTCATCGAAGGACGCCAGTCGGTACAGCCACCAAGCTTCTTTCGATCGTCTGCTTGCGAGGCCCTGGTCTACACGCAAATTCAGGAGCCTGCGGCGCGCTACGAACTTGTAGTGGGCGAAACGAGCCCGCCGGCCAAGTCGCCGGGAGTAGCCTTCGATTCGCTTTCAAGCGCGTCTGTGCGAATTACAGACCGGAGGTCGGGCCAGATCATGGCATCGGACACTCTCTATTTCTTGGATTTCCAGTCCGGCCGCGCCGATTGCCCGAAGGCGGAAGAACAGGTGATCGACTTGATCGAGAGGGTGTTTTCGCCGCAGAGCCGATGACGATTGCAATGCTGTTTCAATCCCCCATCGCACGCGCTATCAACCGATGAAAGTGGTGCACCCCCTGCTCCCTCGTCGGCGAGTAGCGCCCATGTTGGTAGAAGCGTGACCGCAGCCCCTGCTGCACCGTCATGACGACGGCCTCGTCCTCCATCTCGACTTGATCGAGCGCGCCGCCGGCGCCGCTGTCTAGCAGCTCGGGCTTCCACACGTAGGAGCGAAAGCGCACGCGTGTCCGCGCCGGACCGATAGGTGTGACCTGGTTCAGCGACAGCCCCCAGGGGTAGAAGTTCAGCATCAGGTTGGGAAACACCCACCAGTAGTAGGCCGCGATGCGCTGGCCGTATTCGGCGGCCTCTGGCGGCAGCTCGAAGGCTGTCTCGTCGGCCCGCGCCACCGCCAGCTGCAGATTGCTCCACTCGTGCAGTTCATAGCGGTACTGGCTCAGGTCCAGCGTCTGCGTGAGGCCCGGGTGCACGAAGGGGATGTGCAGGCCTTCGAGGTAGTTCTCGACGTAGAGGGCCCAGTGCGCGTCGAACTCGTAGTCGCGGCTGCGGCTGGTGTCCAGGCGAAAGTCCTGCAGCGGCAGCCAGTGCAGGCGTTGCATGGCGGGGCCGAAGAAGGCATCGAAGGTGTCCAGCGGGTCTTCCAAAGCGACAAGGCCCTGGCCGCCCCAGTCCTGCAGCGGCAACTTCGGCAAGTTGTCGCAGGGGCGGGGGAAGTCCAGCGCCTGCTGGAACTCGGGCATGAAGCTCATGCGCCCGTCCAGCTCGAAGCGGCGCGAGTGGTAGCCGCAGCGGATCTGTGCGGCGCCTTGGCACGGCTGCTGCACGAGCAGGTTGCCGCGGTGGGTGCAGACGTTGCTGAGGCAGCGCAGCGCACCGGTCGCGTCACGCGACAGCAGCAGGGGCTCGTCCAGGCTGCCGGGCAGCAGCGTCTCGGGCTGCAGGCTGCCCGGCGCCTGCACGCCATGCAGGTCAGCGAGCCACTGCCAGCTGCGCGCGAGCACGCGTTCGTACTGCAGACGCTGCGCGGCGGGGTCGAGGTAGAAGGCCTTGTCCAGCGTCTCGGCGCGCGCGACTTCCGGGTGGACCTGCCAGCGTTGCGAGGTGTCGTTCATCAGGCAGTTTTACCCTCGCGGCCGCTGTGGTCGGACACGTGTTTGTCCTCGTAGCATCCGGCTCATGCGCACTGCCTTCACCCTTCTGCTTTCGCTGGCCGCCGGCCTGGCCCACGCCGCACCGCTGCCACCCGTCGCCCGCGCCGAGGTCGACGCCCTGCTGACCCGCCTGCAAGCCTCCGGCTGCGAGTTCAACCGCAACGGCAGCTGGTATGCCGGCGCCGAAGCCAAGGCCCACCTGCTGAAGAAGCTGGACTATCTGGAAGGCAAGGACATGGTGAAGACGGCCGAGCAGTTCATCGAGCGCGGCGCGGCCACCAGCAGCATGAGCGGCAAGCCGTATCTGGTGCGCTGTGCCGGCAAGGCGCCGGTGGAGAGCGCGCAGTGGCTGAAGACCGAGTTGCAGCTGCAGCGTGCCGCCCGCGCGGCATCGACCCCGGCGCGCTGAAGCGCCGGGACCGGCCACGACGTTCAGCTCAGCGCCGCCGACGCGTTGCCGCGATCAACAGTGCCGCGCCCGCCAGCGCGAAGCTGCCCGGCTCGGGCACCGTGGCAATGTTGTCGAGGGCGAAGCCGCTGGTGGCCGAGAAGCTGACCGAGGTCAGCTGGGCCCARCTGCTGTCGAAGACCAACGGTCCGGCATTGGCCAGGTCGATGTTCAGCGAAGCCACCTGTGCACCACCCAGCATACCGACCAGGGCCAGCATGCCGGGGCCGAAGCCCAGGTCATAGGCCGCGATGTCGAGCGACTGCAATCCGAACACGCCGCCGCCGAGCAAGCTTAGCGCGAAGGGCGTGGTGTCGAAGCCGCCCACCATGGCGCCGTCCAGGGGCAGAAAGCTCGCGGCCGGGCCGCTGATGACATAGCCCGCCTCGCTGTAGCTGGCAATGCCGGTGTTGTTATCGATGTCGATCACACCGGGGTTGTCGAAGGTGACGAGGCCGGCCTGTGCCGCCCCGCTGCTGCAGAGCGCGGCCGCGAGGGCCACGGCGCCGAGGAATCGATTCATGGCTTTGCTCCTGGAAGGGTTCACTTCGCGCCTGGCTTGGGCGTGTTGAGGTACGGGAAGCCGGGCAGCAGCGGCACCACGGCCTGGTCGACGCCGTCGTGAAGCTCCAGCGAGGTGGCACCCAGCGGCACCACGGCGCGGGTGCAGGCCGGGCCGAACAGCGCGCCGCCGTTGTTCAGCCAGCACAGGCCACCCATGACGGCGGCCAGCGATACGTCGACGATGTCGTCCTTGGGCCGGCGGCCATTGGGGAAGCCGGCCAGGTCGGGCGGGTTCTCGCCATCGCGCAGGGTGCCGACGATGCCCAGGCGGTTCTGCATCGCAAACGGCCGCGGCGCGATGGCAGTGTTCAGGCGCAGCATCTCCGAGCCCACCACATTGGCCGGCTGGTTCACGCCAGGGATGCCGGTCAGGAAGGTCGTCACCAGGTCCAGGCGCGGCAAGTTGGTGGGGGCGGCGTTGCCGATCGGCAGCACGGCCGACAGCAGGGCCGGCAGCGTCGGGTTGGTGACATAGGTGGCGAACTGCCCGTCGCCCGTCGGCGCCGAGGCGTTGAACCTGTCCTTGTCGGGCAGGCCGATGACGACCTCGTTGACCAGTGGGTTGCCCAGCCGCGAGACCTGCACCCAGGCGCCGCCTGTCTTGACGGCCGTGTCGTAGCCGCTGGGCGGTGCGGCGTTGACGATCTGGCTCTGGCGCACGCTGGCCGTTGTCCAGCCGCCGATGACGGTCTCGTTGCCCTGCGTGAGGCAGCTCTTGTGCACCTCCAGCGCGAGCGAGGTGACGTTCTTGTCCTGGATGGAATTGACCGCCGCCGCGTTGATCAGGCTGCGGTTGGTGATGACGCCCACGTCGGCATTGACGAGGTCGAAGATGGGGCCGAGATTGACCGCGAAGGCCTCCTGGCGCTGGCCGACAAAGACCTTGGCCGGGAAGCCGCAGCCGGGCAGGCTGACGCTGTAGATGTGCTGGGCGGCATAGGCCGGGTAGTCGGCAATCGTCTTGGTGCCGATGTTGTCCACCGGCTTGTCGAACCAGGTGCCGCCGGCAGGGTTGGCTACTGGGCTGGCCGTGCCGGTGCGGCGGTCGCCGCGGATCAGGGTCAGGGCGAACTTCTCGTTGACGTTGAGGGCTGCGGCATTGGGCGCGCTCACCGTGCCGGCCTGGGTCAGCGGAATGGGCACGACCTGGTTGCCGATGGGCAGGGTGATGCCCTTGAGCGTGTTCATGAACTTGAACTGGAAGGTGATGTCTTCCTTCGCATCGCCGTTGTTGTCGACGTGGATCTCGTAGATCGCGTTCGGGTCCAGCTTGAAGTAGTTGGGGCCGCCATAGGCATCCTGCAGCGGCAGGTAGTTGGCGATCAGCGTCACATAGCCGGCACGGCCGCCGCTGCCGTTGGCGGCCACGCCTTCGTAGCTGTTGAACAGGTAGAAGTCGGTGCCGTCGACGCGCGGCATGCCGCCAATCGACGGGGCCTCGCGGTGGCTGGAGGCCTGGGCCGTCAAAGCGGCCAGGCCGGCGAGGACGCTGGCGGTGATGAGCGCTAGGGTCGGCGCGCGGGTGGGCAGTTTCATGGCATCTCCTGTTGGACGGGTCGTGGGTGGAACCGCAAACAGATGGACACAACCAGCGCTGCGGCCTTGTCTTTACGCAGCGCGGGCGGGCTGGATGCAATGCAAGCTAGGGGGGCGCTTCGGCTATCGTCTTCGGCATGCCGATGCGCATCACCCGTCGACACATCGAACTCACGCTTGCCGGCCTGCTCGCCGTCGTGCTGGTGCTGGACTTCGCCTGCCCGCTGCCCACGCCTGCCAGCGACTCGCCGACGCTGACCGTGCTGGCCGCCGACGGCACGCCGCTGCGCGCCTGGCCCGGTGACGACGGCGCGCAGCGCCACCCGACGACGCCGCAAGCCGTGTCGCCCAACTACACCGAGGCGCTGTTGCACTACGAGGACCGCTGGTTTCGCTGGCATCCGGGCGTGAACCCGGTGGCCCTGGTGCGCGCGGCCTGGCAGTGGGCGCGGCATGGGCGCATCGTTTCCGGGGGCTCGACGCTGACCATGCAGGTCGCACGCCTCGTGGACGAGCGAGCGGCGGGCCGGACCATTCCCGCCAAGCTGCGCCAGATCGCCCGTGCGCTGCAGCTGGAGCTGCACTGCAGCAAGCAGGAGATCCTGACGCTGTACCTGAACCTCGCGCCCATGGGCGGCCCGCTGGAGGGCGTGGAGACGGCCAGCCGGGCCTACCTGGGCAAGGGCGCGGCGGACCTGTCCAAGGCCGAGGCCGCGCTGCTCGTCGCGTTGCCGCAGTCACCGACACGGCTGCGACCGGACCGGGCTGTGCAGGCCGCCCAGACGGCGCGTGACAAGGTGTTGACGCGCATGCAGACCATCGGCATCTGGAGTGCTGCCGACGTGGCCGACGCCAAGCTGGAGCGCGTCTTTGCGCCACCGCTGCGCGCGCGCTGGCTGGCGCCTCTGGCGGCCGAGCGACTGCGCCAGGATGCCAAACGCCACGGTCAGACGGCGGCGACGATCCAGACCACGCTGGACGCCGGTCTGCAGGCCCGCCTGGAGCAGCTGCTGACCGACCGGCTCAACAGCCTGCCCGACGCCGTGTCGCTGGCGGCCCTGGTCGTCGACAACCGCACGCTGGAAGTGCGCGGCTACGTCGGCTCGGCGGACTTCACCGACGCGCGCCGCGGGGCGCACGTGGATATGGTGCGCGCCAAGCGCTCGCCGGGTTCCACGCTCAAGCCCTTCCTCTACGGCATGGCGCTGGACGAAGGGCTCATCCATTCCGAGAGCCTGCTCATCGACGCGCCGCAGAACTTCGGCGGCTATGCGCCGGGCAATTTCCAGGCCGACTTCTCGGGCCCCGTCAGCGTCAGCGAGGCGCTGCAGCGCTCACTCAACGTGCCGGCCGTGGACCTGCTGGACCGCCTGGGCCCGGAGCGCTTCGCCGGCCGGCTGCGCCATGCGGGCCTGAGGCTGCGCATGCCGGCCAATGCGGCGCCCAATTTGAGCCTCATCCTCGGCGGCGGCAGCACGACGCTGGAGGAGCTGGTCGGCGCCTACACAGCGCTGGCGCGCGGCGGTATTGCGGCCCGGCCGCGGTTGATGCCCGACGAGCCGCTGAAGGAGGCGCGGCTGATGAGCGAGGGTGCTGCCTACATCGTGCGCGAGATCCTGGAGAACGGCGGCCGGCCGGGTTCACCGTTTCGCGAGAGCGGCCAGCGCGTGGCCTGGAAAACGGGCACGTCTTTTGGCTTTCGCGACGCCTGGGCGCTGGGCGTGACGGACCGCTACACCTTCGGCGTGTGGATTGGCCGGCCCGACGGCACGCCCAACCCCGGCCACTTCGGCGCCAACTCGGCGGCACCGTTGCTGCGCGACCTGGCGGCGGCGCTGGGCCCCGACGAGGCCCGCCAGCAGCTCGCACCGCGCCGCCGGCCCGACAGCGTGGCGGCCGTGCCCATCTGCTGGCCGCTGGGCCTGGCCGAAGCCGCCACCGAGCCGGCGCTATGCCTGCAGCGTCGCATCGCCTGGACGCTGGACGGCGCCGTGCCGCCGACGTTGCCCGACCGGCTGCGACCGGGGCCGTTGGCAGAGCCTGTCTGGGTGGCGGCGGGCCAGCGCGTGCAACCCGGTTGCGCGCCCGAGGCCGAGCGTTTTGAGGCTGTGCGCTGGCCTGCGCTGCTCGGGCCTTTCCTCGATGCCGAGCAGCGCCACCCGCTGGAGCGCCTGGCCTGGCGACCGGGCTGCGCCAGCCAGCAGCTGGCGGCCAACCGCCTGYGCATCGTCGGCCTGGAGCCCGGCACGGTGCTGCGCCCGGCGCCGGGCCAGCGCGAGGTCGTGCTGAAGCTGCAGGCGATCGGCGCGCAGCAGGGGCTGACGTGGCTGCTTGATGGTCAATGGATGGCGGCCAGCACGACGGCTGGCGCGGCACAGACGCTGCACGTGGAGCGCGCGGGCGCGCACCGGCTCACCGTCATGGACGGGCTTGGACATTGGGCGCGGGTCGAGTTTCAGATGGCGCCATAGCGCGGTGTTTAGGCACATAGGCAGCATGGCGGCCGCCGCGCTGGATCGCGGGCGTCAGCGAGCGTAAACAGGCGCGTGCTTCAGACTGGCTGCTGTCACCCAGATCTCGCGACCTAATGGCCGATACCAGCGGCAACGGTCATTGAACCTAGATCCGGCAGTTGACCGCTCRCWACTCATYGAAAGTCTCGATGCMTCAACACCTTGCGCACTTTGCGCCGTTCACCACTTCGGTGAGCAGCCCGAGGACGGCAGTACCGGGCAGAACAGGGCACTTCGAACCGGTCTCCCTCTTGTCAGGAAACCAGCAACGTCCCCATCAAAGCTTGCGCACCCAGATGTTGCGGTACCGGACCAGATGCCCATGATCCTGCAGGCGCAGCGGCATTTCGGCATGTGCTCGATAGCTGGGCGTACCGATGTAGGTGGTGCCGCCCTTGAGCGCGGAGTTGTTCTGCACCAGCACGCCATTCAACAACACCGTAAGTCGCGCCGGTGAAATGAGCGAACCGTCAGCCGCGAAGCGCGGCGCGGCGTAGATGATGTCGTAAGTGTTCCAGTTCTCGGCTGGCCAAGTGGCATTGACGAGCGGCGGGAACTGCTTGTAGATCGACCCCACCATGCCGTTCACGTAGGTCGGGTTCTCGAAGTTGTCGAGAATCTGAACCTCGTAGACATCCTGCAGGAATACGC
>NZ_JBFUMO010000056.1:0-19024 GCF_054049355.1 Roseateles sp. P5_E11
GCTGCCGCCCCAGCTGGGTGGCGGGCCGTCGGCCGCGTCGCGGCGCCAGGCCGAGTCGGGGAAAGCGTCCACGCGCTGGAAGCTCTTGGCTGCATCCGCGCTGCGCCACAGGCCGGCAAAGCGGCTGGCGAGGTAGAGCACGCGGCCGTCATTGGGGTCCACGGCCAGCCGCTCGCCATTGCCGCGGCCGCCCTCATTGCCGCCGAGCTTGAAGGGCAAGTCGGTGCGCTGGAAGGTGCGGCCGCGATCGTGTGAGCGCAGCACGGCGCCATTGGGCACGGCGGGGTTGGTGTAGGTGCCGCAAGCCAGATACAGGGCGTCGGAGTCGTTGGGGTCGACGGCCAGGCTCTCCACGCCCATCAGGTTGACTTCGCTCAGCGGCAACCAGTCCAACAGCGGCTGCCAGGGACCGGTGGCGGTGTCGCGGCGGTAGGCGCCGCCCATGTCGGTGCGGGCATAGGCTAGGCCCGGCACGGCGGGCTGGAAGACGATGCCATCCACAAAGCCGCCGCCACCGATGGCGACCGGGCGCCAGTTGTAGGACACGTCGGCAGGTGGCGCGGCCTGGGCAGTTGCGGCGGCGAGCAGCAGGGCGCCCAGCAGGGGCTTGATGGGGTTCATGTCTCCAGCACTTCTTATGACAGCGCTCGACATCGTAATTTGTTCGCTCGACGAACAAATACGGTTTACCCCAAGAAACTCGATGTCACCGCTGCTGATTGGATGTGGCGCGGCACGCTCTCAAGAGCGGAACGCCGATCCAGCCCGGACTGCATGGACGCGAGGCGAAACGATCATCGCTTGCGAAGGCTCTCAACCAATCCATCACAAGCTGCTTCGACCAAGTCCAGCACCTCATCGAAGCCGGCAGCGCCGCCGTAGTAGGGGTCAGGCACTTGCGGGTTGCCTGCGTGAGGCGCGTAGTCCATCAGCAGCTTCAGTCGATGCCGTTGGCTGGGCGGGCACAGCCGTTCCGCATGGGTGAGGTTGTCGGCATCCATTGCCAGCACAACGTCGAAGCGGACGAAGTCCTCGGCCACCAGCTTGCGGGCGCGCAAGCGACTCAGGTCATAGCCACGCTTCAGCGCGTGCTCCTGGCTGCGCTCATCCGGCGGCGCGCCGATGTGATAGCCGTGCGTGCCGGCCGAGTCCACCTCAACATCGAGGCCGGCAGCCGCCAGCTTGGCGCGCATGACGCCCTCGGCCGTCGGGCTGCGGCAGATATTGCCCATGCAAAAGAACAGGATGCGGCGGGTCATCAGTACATTCTCGACCGGGTTGTGGCAGCCGGTGGTGGGTGATCTTTGGCTTGAGCCGGTTGCTACATTGGCGGCAGAACGACATAGCGCCGGGGAGGCCATGAGCAATCGCGCAAACAACTTCGACGGGCTGCGTATCGTCGGCGCATTCCTGGTGCTGTTGACACATCACTTCCCGCTCATGGGCGGTATCGAGCCCGGCATTCGATCCACGTCCATGATCACGTTGGGCCATTTCGGCGTGATGCTGTTCTTCAGCATCAGCGGCTACCTGGTCGCGCAAAGCTGGGAGCGCGACCCCCACGTTGCTCGGTTCCTGGCGCGGCGTGCGCTGCGCATCATGCCCGGCTTCGCGGCCTGCATATTGGTGCTATGCATCGGCCTTGCCTGGTACGCCGCCACTCGCCACAGTACCGCCTACTGGCAAGGGCTCCTGGCCTACAGCGGCAACCTTGTTCCGCTGAGCTATTGGGACGACATTCACTTCATCGCCCGGCCGGGCGATGGGAAGCTCAACGGCCCCCTCTGGACCATCCCCTATGAGGTTCGTTGCTATCTGATCTTCGCGGTGGGCGCATTCCTTCTGCAGAAGCGGATGCGCTTTGCGGTGGCGGGCGGGCTGCTGTTGGGGCTGACCTGCTATCTGGCCGCGCACCTCGACGATGCCCTGGTGGCGCGCGCGCTCGTGGCCGAGGAGTTGCGCCTGACGCAGTTGATGCTGTTCTTCTGCTTTGGTGCAGCCCTTCACTACTTCCCTCTTACCGCGCGGCGGCTTGCCGTCCTCCTGGCGGGTGCACTGGTGGCCGCGCTGCTGGGCCATCAGCATCTGGCGACCTGGCTGGCCATTCCGCCCGTGGCGGTCTGCGTAGGCAGCCGCTCATGGCCCGTGCTGCGCAGTGCCGGCCGATTTGGCGATTTGTCCTACGGCGTCTATCTGTGGGGTTGGCCGACCCAGCAGCTGGTGTACATCTGGCTGGAGCCCAAAGTTCCTTTCCTCATGTCGCTGCTGCTGACGACATGCATGGTGTTGGTCCTGGCTTGGTTGTCCTGGACGTTCATCGAACGTCCGGCCCTTCGACTCAAGCCTCGCACCAGGCAGAGGCAGGAGGCCGAAGCACCTTCGCTTGCGCACCCCGGCCAGGATATGGCGGCGTAATACTTAGGCGAGCGCCTGCGCTCGCCTAACCCGCTACCAGGCGATACCGGCAGCGATGCTCAAAACCGCATGTCCGCCCGCAGCGAGATCACCCGGAAGGTGCGGTTGCGTGACCAGCTGTCGGTGACGATGTTGTGGCTGGTGATGGTGTCGATGTAGACGGCCTCCGACGTGACCTGTGCATCGCGCGGCAGCAGGTTGGCCAGGGACAGGCGCCAGTTGATGCCGTCGCGCACCGAGCCGCTGGCCCAGGACAGGTAGGCATCGAACTGGCGGCGGGCGGTCTCCTCACGCTTCAGGTTGAGGGTCTGCTGCACGCTGCTGGCCGGCACGTAGTTGAAGTTGAAGCCGCTGCCGAAGTTCTGGCCCAGGGCCTTCCAGCGGTGGTCGAGGCCGAAGTTCAGGCTGCCGCGCGGCTGCTGGTCCAGGCGGGCATTGGAGCCCGGGATGCCCTTGACCTTGCTGTCGAAGACGGCGATGTTGAAGCGCAGCAGCAGCAACTGCCATTCGGGCGGCGCTTCCTCCCACAGCTCGTCCAGGCGCGCCTTGACCTCGAACTCGAAGCCCATGGTGCGCGCGCCTTCCATGTTGCGCGGCCGGCTGACCCAGCGCTGCGACTCGTCCCAGGGCACGGTCTCCAGCTGCAGGTTGCTTCGGATCAGGCTCTTGATGTCGCGCACGAAAGCGCTGCCCGACACGATGCCGCCGGTGGGCAGCCAGTGCTCCAGGCTCAGGTCCACGCCGGTGGCCAGCTCGGGCTTGAGGTCGGGGTTGCCGGCGCGGTCGGCGTAGGTGGGCAGGTTGGGGCCGGTGGGGTAGGTGGTGTTGATGGTCGGCCGGGCGATCAGGTCGTTGAGGTTGGGCGAGCGGTAGCTGCGCGTCAGGCTCAGCCGCACCTGGTCCTTGGGGAAGGCCTCGGGCTTCCACAGCAGGTGAAAGAGCGGTGACGTGACCTGGGAGACGTTGCGCGTGTCGGGCAGCAAGCCGCTGGCATCGGCGCGGGTCTCGATGCGTTCGTAGCGGATGCCGGCATAGACCGACCAGATCTTGCTCGGGCTCCACTCGTCCTGCGTGTAGGCGGCAAAACGCTGGTTGCGCGAGCCCAGCGTGTCGCCGAACTTCTGCAGCGCGGGCGACTCCACGCCGTCGATCAGCGTGCGGCGCACCTGCACCCGGTGGCTCTGCTCGCTCTCGGCGCCGGTCACCCACTGGTGCTCCTTGGCGGTCTTGAGGCTCCACTTGGCGCCCAGGCTGGTCTGGTCTTCGTCGGTGACGTTGTGGTCGTCCTGGATGCGCTCCAGGTCGATGCCGATGTCCTTCAGCGTCTCGCGGCGCTGGCTGTTGCTGGTGGACTTGAAGCCGCCACGGCCCAGGCGCAGGTCCCAGCTCTCACCGACGGCGGGCCGATAGTTGGCCGACAGGTTGAGCCTCAGGTTGTGCACGCGGCCGTCGTTCTCGCCTTGCACGTCGCGAAAGCGCGTGAAGCCGACGGCGTTGTTCTGGCTCGACCCTTCGCTCTGCGACAGCGCGAAGAAGGGCGCGAGGTTGAAGCTCAGCGTGTCGCTGTATTTCCAGCGCAGGCGTGCGTTGCCGTTGAAGTTGGCGCTGTTGCCCACGCTCGTGCCTTGCTGCACGGTCTCGTTGAGCACCTCGCCGGTGTCGGTGTCGACGACGCGGTTGTGCGAGTCGATGTTGTTGAAGCGCCGGTGCAGGCCGGCGTTGGTCGACACCGCGCCGACGAACTCGTCGCCATTCGGCCCGCCCCACTTCAGGTTGCGCGTCCAGTTGGCGTCGGCCTGCGGCTCGCCGCGGTCCTGGCCGAGGCTCAGGCGCAGCTCGTTCGTGGCCTTGAGCAGGGGCTCGCGCAGGATGATGTTGATGGTGCCGGCAATGGCGCGCGCTCCAGTCTCGGCGGTGGGCGCGCGGTAGATCTCGATGCGTTCGACCTGGTCCGGCGGCAGGTCCTCCACCGCAAAGCCCGCCGGCGCGCGTTCGCCGTCGACGAGGATCTGCGTGAAGCCGCTGCCCAGGCCGCGCATGCGGATGTCGCCGCCACGCCCGGGCCGGCCGCCGATGGTGACGCCGGGCAGGCGGCGCAGCACGTCGCCCAGCACCGTGTCGCCGTAGCGGTCCAGGTCTTCGCGCTCGATGACGATCTTGCTGGCCGTGCTGTTGCGGCGGCGGCTGTTGGCCGTCGGCCCGCCGTTGACCTCGACGCGATCCAGGCGGTTGGCGGCGCCGCTGGCGGCGGAGGCCGGCGCGGCGGGCGGGGGCGTTTTTTGGGGCGTTGTCTGGGCCGCGCACAGGGCGTTGGCACACAGCATTGCCAGCGCAACAAGAAGGCGGCTCATGGCCGCGCATTCTTGCGGAGCGAAGTGACTTTCGCTTACGTAAAGCGCTCATTTACATGAGCGCAAGCGGCCGTCAGAACCGCCAACCCAGGCCGACGCTGGCAAGTGTCGGGTTGACCTTGAACTTGCCGGCCGACGCGCCGTTGGCATAGACCGTCGTCTGCAGGTCGACCTTCTTCACGTCGAAGTTCAGATAGGTGCCCTTGCTGATCTCGACGTCTGCGCCGATCTGCCAGGCAGCGCCCCAGCTGTTGTGCTTGATGCTGGGATGAAGAGCGGTCTGCACGGCAGGCGCGAACTCGACGCTGGAGAAATTGGTGTAGTTCACGCCCGCACCGACGTAGGGACGCACGGTGCCGGTCGGGTTGAAGTGGTACTGCAGCGTCAGCGTCGGCGGCAGGTGCTTGAGCGAGCCGATCTCGCTGCCGTTGGAGTAGATCGTCTGCTTCTGCGGATAGGTCAGGATCAGCTCGGCCGCGATGTTGGGCGCGATGAAGTAGCTGAAATCAACTTCTGGGAAGGTCTTGTTGTTGATCGACAGGCCCAGGCCCGTGCTGTCCTTGTTGGCGGAATCCAGGTGCAGCGCCCGCACGCGTACCAGCAGCGGGCCTTCATCGGCGAAGGCGGGCTGCAGGGCAAGGGCGGCGGCGGCAACGGCGGCCAGGCGCAGGGCGGAAGAGAACTTCATCAATGGCTCCAGTGAATGGGACGTGTCCCGATGGAGGCATTGCACGCGCCGGCGGCTCACGGCGGTTTGAGGCAACACAAGGTGGCGCCTCGCAGCGCCACACTCGATGTGGGGTTTTGCGCTGGATCAAACCTTGTTGCCAAGGCCGAGGCGTTTGCACAACTCCAGAGTCAGCGCGCTCTGGTTGAGCGTGTAGAAGTGGATGCCCGGCGCGCCGCCGTCKATGAGGCGTTCGCACAACCGCGTGATGACGTCCAGGCCGAAGGCGCGGATGCTGGCGGCGTCGTCCATGAAACCTTCCATCTTCATCTGCACCCAGCGCGGGATGTCGATGCCGTCGCGCTGCGCGAACTGGGCGATGCGGCCGTAGTTGTGGAAGGGCATGATGCCCGGCACGATGGGCTGGGTGACGCCCAGGCGRCGCGCCTCGTCGACGAAGTGGAAGTAGGCGTCGGCGTTGAAGAAGAACTGCGTGATCGAGCCATCGGCGCCGGCCTTCATCTTGTCGACGAAGTGCTGCAGGTCGCGCGCTGCATAGCGCTGCTGCGGGTGCACCTCGGGGTAGGCCGCGACCTCGATATGCCAATCCTTGCCCTGRGTCTCGCGGATGAAGCTGACCAGTTCGGACGCATAGCGGAACTCGCCCGCCGTGGCGGTGCCGCTGGGCAGGTCACCGCGCAGGGCGACGACGCGGTGGATGTCCTGGGCGCGGTAGGTGGCCAGGATCTCGGCGATGTTCTCGCGCGTGGAGCCCACGCAGGAGAGATGCGGTGCGGCATTGAAGCCGGCCGCGGCGATGTCCATCACGGCGCCCAGGGTCTTGTCGCGCGTGGAGCCGCCGGCGCCGTAGGTGACGCTGAAGTACTGKGGCGACATCGCGCCCAGCTCCTGCACGACGGTCTTGAGCTTTTCGACGCCGACCGGCGTGTTCGGGGGGAAAAATTCGAAACTGACAAGGGTGCTCATCGGGAGGCCCACAAGAAGAATTCGCGGTTGCCATCACCGCCGGTGATGGGGCTGTCGAAGTAGTCCAGCACCTTGAGGCCGAGGGCCGTGCAGGCCAGGCGCACGCGGGCTTCCAGTCGCGGGTAGTCGGCCTCGTCCTTGACGAGACCGCCCTTGCCCAGGGCTTGTGGCCCCAGTTCGAACTGCGGCTTGATGAGCACGAGCAGATGGCCGTGCACCTCCAGCCAAGGCAGCAACTCCGGGAGGCTGCCCACCATGGAAATGAAACTCAGGTCGCCGACGATCAGCGTGAAGCCGCCCGTCGGCGCGTGCTGGCGCAACACGTCCAGCTCGCGCACATGCACGCCTTCCAGCGCCGTGACGCGCGGGTCGGCCAGCAGCTTGGCATGCAGCTGGCCATGGCCTACGTCCACGCCAACGACATGGCGGGCGCCGTGAGCCAGCAGGCAGTCTGTGAAGCCGCCTGTGCTCTGGCCGACGTCCAGCACAGTGTGCGTCGTGACGTCGAAGCCGACGCGGGTGAGCGCCCCTTCCAGCTTGAGCCCGCCGCGCGACACATAGCGCAGCTCCGCGTCGTCGGTGACGCGCAGCTGCGCCGTCTCGGGCAGGTCCTCGCCGGCCTTCTTCAACATCGCCCAGCCGGTGGGCGAGGCCCATTCGGCGGCGGCGTTCGAGATCAAGCGCTGGGCCACCGAGCGGGTCGGTGCCAGGCCTTGGGCGACGAGGAGCTGGTCAGCGCGCATCGACGATCAGTACCGATAAGTGTCGGGCTTGTACGGGCCGGCCTTGTTGACGCCGATGTAGGCGGCCTGCTCTTCCGTCAGCTCGGTCAGCTGCGCATTCAGCGTGGTCAGCTGCAGGCGCGCGACCTTCTCGTCCAGGTGCTTGGGCAGCACATAGACCTGGCCGATGGCGTAGTTGTCCTTGTGCGCGTAGAGCTCGATTTGGGCGATGGTCTGGTTCGCGAACGAGCTGCTCATCACATAGCTCGGGTGGCCCGTGCCGCAGCCCAGGTTCACCAGGCGGCCCTTGGCCAAGAGAATGATCCGCTTGCCGTCCGGGAAGATCACATGGTCGACCTGGGGCTTGATCTCTTCCCACTCGTACTGCTCCAGCGCCGCGACCTCGATCTCGTTGTCGAAGTGGCCGATGTTGCAGACGATGGCGTTGTTCTTCATCGCCAGCATGTGCTCGTGGCGGATGACGTTCTTGTTGCCGGTCGTCGTCACGAAGATGTCGGCCTTGCTTTGGGCGTACTCCATCGTCACGACGCGATAGCCTTCCATCGCGGCCTGCAGTGCGCAGATGGGGTCGATCTCGGTGACCCACACTTGCGCCGACAGCGCACGCAGCGCCTGGGCCGAGCCCTTGCCCACGTCGCCATAGCCGGCCACGACGGCGATCTTGCCGGCGACCATCACGTCGGTAGCGCGCTTGATGCCGTCCACCAGCGATTCACGGCAGCCGTAGAGGTTGTCGAACTTGCTCTTGGTGACCGAGTCGTTGACGTTGATGGCGCGGAACAGCAGCGTGCCCTTGGCCGACATTTCCTTCAGGCGGTGCACGCCCGTGGTCGTCTCTTCGGTCACGCCGATGATCTCAGYGCTCTTGCGGGTGTACCAGCTGCCGTCTTCGGCGACCTTCTTCTTGATGGCCGCGAACAGGATGCGCTCTTCCTCGCTGCCGGGGTTGGCCAGCACGGACAAGTCCTTCTCGGCCTTCTGGCCCAGGTGCATCAGCAGCGTCGCGTCGCCGCCGTCGTCCAGGATCATGTTGGGGCCTTCGCCCGCTTCACCCTTGCCGGCAAATTCGAAGATGCGGTGGGTGTAGTCCCAGTAGTCTTCCAGCGTCTCGCCCTTGTAGGCGAACACGGGCGTGCCGACGGCGGCGAGGGCCGCGGCGGCGTGGTCTTGCGTGGAGAAAATGTTGCACGAGGCCCAGCGCACTTCGGCGCCCAGGGCTTGCAGCGTCTCGACGAGCACGGCCGTCTGGATGGTCATGTGCAGCGAACCGGTGACGCGCGCGCCCTTGAGCGGCTGTGTGGCGGCGTATTCCTTGCGGATGGCCATCAACGCCGGCATCTCATGCTCGGCGATCTTGATTTCCTTGCGGCCCCAGTCGGCCAGCGACAGGTCCTTGACGATGTGATTCGTGGTGCTCATGCAGGGCTCCTTCAAGCGAATGAAGCCGCTGGCGGGTCGTACGGGGGGATCAAACCTCACCCAGGCACGGATTGCCAGCGGGTGAGCGCAGTTGCAGGGGGTCAGAACTTCCGAGCCTGGCCTCAATAGGTGCTGAGGTTGCAACGCTCCTCGGAAGGAGGCGGCATTCTAGCCGGCAGCGCTGCGCAGCAGCGAGATGTCCTCGCGTGGCGGCGCGCCAAAAAGGCGACGATATTCACGGCTGAACTGCGAAGGGCTCTCGTAACCAACCCGGTGCGCGGCGCTGGCGGCATCCAGGCCATCGCCCAGCATCAACCGGCGCGCCTGCTGCAGGCGCAGGTTTTTCTGGAATTGCAGAGGCGACAAGGCGGTCAGCTGCTTGAAGCGCAGATGCAGCGTCGACGGGCTCATGTGGGCCAACTCGGCCAGTTCGTCGATGGACAGAGGTTCGGCATAGCGGCGCGACAGCTGCTCGATGACGCGGCCCACGCGGCGGGTGACGCCGTCGGTATGCGCCAGCGAACGCAGCCGCGGGCCCAGCGGGCCGGTCAGCACGCGGTAGAGGATCTCGCGCTGCACCAACGGTGCCAGCGTCTTCAGATCCTGCGGGCTGTCCAGCAGCTGCAGCAGACGCAGGGCAGCGTCCAGCAGCGGCGCGGTGACGGGCGCGACATGCAGGCCGGCGTCGTTGCCTTCAGGCGGTGCATCGCCGTCCAGCAGCAGCTCGGTCAGCGCCTGCGTCTCGCAGCTCAGGCGCATACAGACATAGGGCTTGGCCGGGCTGGCCTCCAGCACTTGGCCGCGCGGCAGCATGGTCATGGGTACGACGAGGCACTGCATCGCGTCGTAGTGCACCACGCGCTCGCCGAGCTGCGCGCGCTTTCGCCCCTGCAGCACCAGCACCAGGCCGGGCTCGTAAACCGCCGGCACCGGCTGGGCCGGCGCGCTGGCGCGGATCAGCCGCAGCCAGGGCAGGGCGGTCGTGTGCAGGCCATCTGCGGGCGCGCGGGCCAGGGCCTGCGCGATGGTGCGCTCGCGCAGGGCGTGCAGGTCATCGTCTTGAGGCATGTGAGCGATTGTGCAAACACTTGCCCAAAGCTGGCGTCGTGCAGGGGCATGCGCTGGAGGATCGGGCAAGCATGTCCGAGCTTTGTGCTGGGCGACCGGCGCCCGGTTTCCTAAGCTGTCCCCATCCCATTGATGATCCCTTCAAGGAGTTCCACCATGACGCATTCGACCCTTYCCCGCCGCCGCCTCGGCGCTCACGGCCCCGCGGTGTCTGCCCTGGGCCTGGGCTGCATGGGCATGTCCGAGTTCTACGGCCCGGCCGATGATGCCCAGTCGCTGGCCGTGCTGCACCACGCGCTGGACATCGGCATCAACTTCCTCGACACGGCCGACATGTATGGCACCGGCGCCAACGAGCGCCTGCTGTCGCAGTTGCTGGCCACGCGTCGCTACGAGGTGATCGTCGCGACAAAGTTCGGCCATGTGCGTGCGCCGGATGGCGCGGCGGTGCGCATCGACGGCAGCCCGGCCTATGTGCGCGAGGCCTGCGATGCGAGTCTCAAGCGCCTGGGTGTGGATCACATCGACCTCTACTACCAGCACCGCGTCGACAAGAACGTGCCCATCGAAGAAACCGTCGGCGCGATGGCTGAGCTGGTCAAGGCCGGCAAGGTCGGGCACCTGGGCCTTTCGGAGGCCTCGGCCGCGACCATCCGCCGCGCACATGCGGTGCACCGAATAGCCGCTGTGCAGACCGAATACTCGCTGTGGAGCCGCGACGTCGAAGCCGAGATCCTGCCCACCTGCCGTGAGTTGGGCATCACGCTGGTGCCCTACAGCCCGCTGGGCCGCGGCTTCCTGACCGGCGCCATCCGTTCGGCCGAGCAACTGGCACCCGACGATCGCCGCCGCATCCATCCGCGCTTCCAGGGCGGCAACCTGGACCACAACCTCGCGCTGGCCGATGCGCTGTCGGCGTTGGCCGAGGAGTGGAGCTACACGCCGGCCCAGCTCGCGCTGGCCTGGCTGCTGCACCGGGGCGAGGACATCGTGCCCATTCCCGGCACGCGCAGCATCAAGCGGCTCGATGAGAACGCGCTGGCGTCCCACATCCACTTCGATGCCGGCCGGCGCGAGCGCATCGAGGCGCTGCTGGCCGCGCACATGGTGGCCGGCACGCGCTACCCGGCGGCGCAGATGAGCGCGGTCAACGTGTGATGCTGCGATAGGCCCAGAAGCGCGGCAACAGGAAGCCGGTGGCGATGACACCGGCCAGGCAGATCACGCCGCCGATCCAGATCGCCGGCGCCACGCCCCAGGCGTCGGCCATGAAGCCTGCCCGCGCGTTGCCGACCAGCGGGCCGGTCAGGTAGCTGATCATCTCGATGCCCGCGAGCCGCCCGCGCAGCGTGTTCGGGATGGTCTCGTTCCAGATGGTGCCGCGGAACACGCCGCTGACCATGTCGGCGGCACCCGCCACCGCCAGGCAGGCCAGGCCCAGCATCAAGCTGGGTGCAAAGCCCAGCGCCACGATGCCCAGCGCCCACACGGCCGCCGCGATGACGACGGCGCGGCCATGGCGCGTGACCTTGCCGGTCCAGCCGCTGAACAGGCCAATGACCAGCGCGCCGACCGACATCGCCGACAGCAGCCAACCCACCGATTCGGTACGCCCGTCCGCCGCCGCCATGGCCGGGAACAGCGCCACCGGGAAGGCGAAGGCCATCGCGACGATGTCGACGATGTAGGTGCCCATCAGCTCGGGCCGCGCCCAGGCGAAGCGCAGGCCCTCGGCAAGATCGGCCAGCAGATGCGGCCGTTCGCCGGGGGCGTCGACCGTGCCGATGGTTTCGCGCGGTATGCGGGCGATGAAGAACAGCGCCGCGATGAAGGTCGCGAAGTCGAAGATGTAGGCGCCGACCGCGCCCCATTTCGCCAGCAACAGCCCGGCCAGCGCCGGCCCGGCCACCATGCCCACCGTGCCGCGCACCGACGACAGCGCCGCGACGGCAGCAAATTCCTCGGGCCGCGCGAGTTTCTGCGTCAGCGCCTCCAGCGCCGGCCGATGGAAGCCGCTCGCGCCCTGCAGTACCGCCACCAGTGCGTAGATGGCCAGCACGCTCGGCGTGGCGCTCAGCGCATTCATCAGCAGGCCGGCCAGGCACAACGCCATCAAGGCCTCGGAGCCGATCAGCAGCCGCTTGCGGTCGACCCGGTCCGCCACCGCGCCGCCCAGCAGGCCGCACACAACCACGGGGATCAGCTGCACCAGGCCGAGCAGGCCGACCTGGGCGTTGGAGTGCGTCAGCTCATAGAGCTGCCAGGGCACGGCCACATAGCTGACCATGGTGCCCAGGCCCGAGATGAACTGACTGGCGAAGAGGCGGCGAAAGGCGGTGTTGCGGCGCAGCGGCCCGATATCAAGAAGCATTCAGTGAACTTGGCTTTCGAAGCGGGCAAAGCGTGCTTCGAGGTCCCATTGCAGGCGGGCCTTGGTGTGGGTGGAAAGGAAGTCGCGGCAGCGCGCCGTCTTGGGCTCAGCTCCGGTGCGTTCGCCTGTGCAGCTTGCAACGAAGCGGCCGCTGCCGGTGTCGGCCAGCAAAGCCTGACCTTCGACGAAGCCGTAGTGGAGGGCATTGCGCGACAGCTGCTTGAAGTCACGGTAGCTCAGCTTCGGATAGGTGGCCGCGGCGCGCTGGTATTCGTTCGTCAGGTCGATGCGGAACACGCCTTCATCGTCGGCCGACAAGGCCGTGGGCACGCCGAACTGGCGGTACAGCAGGAAGGGGTGCTGATCGCCCTTGAGGTCGTGCACGATGGCATTGCTGGTCAGGTTGATCTCAACCATCACGCCCCGCTTGGCCATCTCGCGCAGCGTGTCGAAGGCGCCGGTCTCCAGGCCGATCGCCTCGCCGTGACCGATGCGGCGCGCACCGGCGACGTCCAGCGCCTGGCGGATGTGGTCCTTGAAATCCTCGGGCGGTACGAGGCCGAATCCGAACTCGCCCGCATGCAGCGTGACCTTCACCTCGGGGTAGAGCTTGCTTAAGCGCCCGATGACGCTCATCTGCTCCTTGTAGTGGCGCAGCGTGCCGGGGTCGTCCTCGGGCGCGACGAGATTGAGCCCGACGTAGCGCGGGTCGGCCTTCACAAGCAGGAAGGCCAGCGCGATCTGCGCATTGACCTGCTCGGGCGGGAAGGTGCGGATGACCTGGGCCAGATAGCGCAGCGCCACGCCGCAGCCCGGCTCGGCATTGGCCTGGTTGCAGTGCGACAGCTCGCGCCAGCGCTTCTCGATGCGGTCCAGCTCGGCGCGCGTGTCGGCGACGATGCGCTGCAGGGCCGGGTGATGGGCCCAGTCGCTGGTGGGCCGGTCGGCGCGAAAGGCACCGGCCTCGGCCGCCGCGATGGCGCGCGCCTTGTCCATGCCCCAGGACTGCAACAGCTCCAGGTAGACCGTGTTCTCCGCGCCGCGGCGGTTGGTCGCCTCACGCAGCATGTCGCCCTCGCGGCCGAGCGTGCCGGGGATGAAGCGGCCGAAGGTGACGAAGGTCTGGTCATGGCCCGACTTGCTGCCGCGCTCGAAGTTGCGTACCGAGTAGGCGTCGACGAGCTGGCTGTAGCGGGCGCTGTCGGCCGCGTAGTCCTTCATCAGGGGCCGCGCCGTGTCGCAGGGCGGGAAACTGATCTGGCCACTGGCCGGGTCCACGCATTTGCCGTCGGCGCTGGCCCAGCCAATGATGTTCTCGGCGTAGATGCTGCCGTCCAGGTGGTTGTGCAGGTCGCCGCCCTTGGGGAAGGCGGCCATGAATTGCCGCAGCAGCCAGGGGTTGCTGCGGGCTTGCTCAAGCGCGCGGGCTGCACCGGCCTCGTCGGCATGGGCCAGCGGGCACAGGGTCAGGGCGAGAAGCAGTGGGGCAAGACGGCGCATGGCGGCAACTCGGGCGGCAATCGTGACCGGGCGATCCTAGGGGTGATCGACCCAAGCGCCGCGATCTCGTAGATCCGGGCACGATGGCGTTGCTGTCGATAAGTCGGATGCGGTACAACGATGTGCTCTCGCCAAGCCCTGCGCCAAGCGTTCGCATGCAGCCAGGGATCGATGCCGCCAATCACAAGCGCGGCGCCCTCCAGCCCGACATGTATGGGCTCCTAGCCTTCGGTGAAATCTTCAAGCTGCATAACGTTGCCGTCCAGTGGCCTGGTTCCGAGCGTAGCGACGGTGACGAATCTGTTCCCGGTGTTCAGAAGATCTCGATCACCGTTGCAGCTGGGGCAAGGCCTTCGCTGACGGCGCGCAGCGTGGCGCGACCGGGGCTGCCGGTGGATTGCAGGATCACCTGTGCATGGCCGTTGAACACGCTGCGTTGCCACGGCCCGGTGGACGTGGTGGTGCGCAGCGTGACCCAGCGCCGGCCGCCCTGCGCGTCGTCGAAGAGCTTGCGCGTGCCACCGGCCGGCGTGGCGAAGACGAGGGTCAGCGTGTTGAGATCGCTCAACTGAGCAGGGTCGAAGTCGATCACGCCCATGCCGTCCTCGCGGCGCGGCGTCTGGGCCTTGCCGTTCAAATAGACCTGCTGGCCCGGCGCGATGTCGCCCACGAACAGCGCCGCGCGGCCAACCCCCGCAGCCGGGCGGGCAAAGCTGGCGTGCACGACGTTCCAGGCGCTGTCGGCCGGCTGCTTCTYGGGCGGCAGCCAGGCGAACGGGTCGCGACCCTTCTCGGCGTCGGCACCGGCCAGCAATGCCGCCGCGTCATCCTGCCGCGCCACGCCCTGCAGGCGCCAGCGGTCGAGCGTCACGTAGCGATGGAACTCGGCCGGCTTGTCGGCCTCGTGCGAGCCCGGGTCGCCGTTGCCCATGCCGATCAGCCGCGCCGGGCCGGAGACCTCGAAGCTGATGCACTGGCTGGCCGTGGGCACGACGCGGCCTTCGCGGTCGACCACGCTGACCCTGACCACCGCCACATCGTCGCCATCGGCGCGGATGCGCGCACGGTCCGCCGTCAGCCGCACGGCGCTGCCGTTGCCCGTGGTGGCCACGGTCTCGGTGACGACGAGCTTGCCGCCCTGGTAGCCGCGCGCCACCAGGCTGCCCGGCGCATAGGGCACGGTCCATTGCAGGTGGGCGTAGCGCGCCAGCGACTTGCGACCCAGCGAACCGCCGTTCAGCAGCAGCTCGACCTCATCGGTGTTGGCGTAGACGCGCACGTCGATGGGCTGGCCTTCACGGCCGGGCCAGTTCCAGTGCGGCAATACATGGACCATGGGCTCGGCAGTCCAGGCGGCCTTGAGGTACTGGCCGCTGTCCTTCAGCGCGCCGGTCGTGTCCATCATGCCGAACTGCGAGGAGACGGCGGGCCAGCCGTAGGGCGTGGTCTCGCCGCGGTAGTCGAAGCCGGTCCAGAAGAACACGCCGGCCAGGAAGGGGCGCTCGGCGTTGAAGCGCCAGGCCTCTTCGACGGTCGAGGTCGAGTCGCCGCCTGAGCGCTTGTCGTAGGCAGCGATCTGCACGCGGGCCGGGTCGTCGGCGTAGATGCCGCGCGTCGCGTAGGTCAGGCCTTCCTCGGTGACGACTGATGCGCGCTCGGGGAAGCGCTTGTGCATCGCATCGATGTTGTGCTGGCCCTTGTAGTTGAAGCCGATGACCTGCGAGCCGACCGATGTGCCCTCGGCCGCACCCGAGCTGGAGGCGGCCAGCGTCGCGGGCCGGGTCGGATCCAGGCGGCGCACGATGGCCTGCATCTGCTGCGCGAGGCGAGTGCCGATTTCGGAGTTCTCGATGGCCCATTCCTCGTTGCCCACCGACCACAGGATGACCGACGGGTGGTTGCGGTCGCGCCGCACCATGCGCTCCAGCTCGTCGCGGATCTGCGGCGCGGTGCCCATCATGCGGTGCTCGTCGATGACGAGGATGCCGAGGCGGTCGCAGGCGTCCAGCAGCTCGGGCGTGGCCGGATGGTGGGCCGAGCGGATGGCGTTCACGCCCATGCCCTTGAGCATCTTCAGCCGCGCCTCGTGCATGGCGTCGGGCAGGGCAATGCCGATGCCGGCGTGGTCCTGGTGGTTGTTGACGCCGTGCAGCTTGACGTGGCGGCCGTTGAGGAAGAAGCCGGCGTTGGCATCGAAGTGGATCGTGCGGATGCCGAAGGGCGTGTCGTAGCTGTCGACCACGCGGCCGCCGCTCTTCACATGGGTCGTCAGCGTGTAGCGCTGCGGCGTTTCCAGAGACCACAGCTGCGGCGCCGTCACGCGCAGCGTCGCGGCCACGTCGGTGCTGGTGTCCACGCCCACGCGCCTTGCCGGTACGCTGGCGCGTGCGACGACGCGCCCGGCGGGGTCGCGCAGCTCGTGCTCCAGGCTGAAGGAGGCGGGCGCCTTGCCGTCGTTACGCACCGTCGTGTCGACGGCCACGTCGGCGCGGCCGCCCGTGACCGTGGCGCGCACGGAGCTGCCCCAGTGGTCCACGCGCAGCGGCTCGGTCTGCGTCAGCCAGACATGGCGGTAGATGCCGGCGCCTTCGTACCACCAGCCTTCCTGTGTGGTGGCGTCCACGCGCACCGCGACGAMGTTGCGCCCGCCAAAGTTCAGGTAGTCGGTGATGTCGACGTTGAAGCTTGAGTAGCCGCTGGCCTCGCGGCGCAGGTAGTGGCCGTTGACCCAGACCACGCTGTCACGGAAGACGCCGTCGAACTCCAGCGCGATGCGCTTGCCGCGTGCCGACTGGGGAAGAGCCAGCTCACGGCGGTACCAGCCGACGCTGTTCTCGGGGAAGCTCCGGCCGATGGCCTTGGAGCCATGCAGCGAACTGCCGCGCGCGTCGAAGGGCAGTTCCACCGCCCAATCGTGCGGCAAGTCCAGGCGGCGCCAACTGCGGTCGTCGAAGTCGGCCCCCGCAGGGCCGTCGCCAAAGCCGGCCTTGGCGAAGAAGAAGGAGCCCGTGCCGTGGTTGAAGTCCTGCGCCGGGTCATGCGCATGGCCCAGCGCAAAACGCCAGCCGTCATCGATGCGGGTGCGCTGGCGCGCGCCATCAGCGGCAGTGGCGCTGCCGACGGCAAGGGCCAGTGCAAGGGCCCAGAAGACCCAGGAGAAGGGGCGAAGTGGTCTCATCTTGATGTTTGACGTTGGGGTCATGGTTTGCTCGGATTCGCTTCGGCTGCCTATCGCGGCCAATGCAGCAGGCCAGCGTTGCGGGCATAACCGACCACCTCGGTGACGCGTGCCATGAAGGTCGGGCTGATGTTGCCGTTGGCGTCGGCGTACTGGTTCCAGCTGGCGGGAATGCGCACGGTCTTGAGGCAGGCCGCATGAAGGTGCTCGGCCGGTTGTCTCCTCCGGACACGAGCGTTATTGAAGGATGTGGCTCAGTGCGTGGACCTACATCCCGACAACGACGACGGACTTGGGCGACAGTTCCAGCACCGGGCCTTGCGGGCCGGCATGGCGGAGAACGGCACCGGTGTGATGACCTGCGGCTGCTCTAAGGTGTTGTGCGCGTCCATGGCGACTGCGGTCAGCAACTGGCCCTTGGCTGCGGGTGTGAGGTGGGTCGTCACTCGGATCGCGGTGCCGTCACCAAAGGGCAAAACGCGCTCGGCCATGACGCTGTTGCCCTTCAGCGCGCGCGCGCCATCTTGACCTTGAGCATGATGGGCTCCGCCATCAGGTTCAGGCCGCTGTCGACCTGGTCGCCGTTCCAGACGCGCTCCATCTGCCAGCGGCCCTTGTCGTCAAAGCTGCCTTCCTCGACACGCAGCATGAAGCCGCTTGCTTGCGGCCCGCCTTCCATGCGCACGCGGGTGCGCTGGCCAACGATGAGGAACTCGTCGTCGCCGATCTGCGCAATGGCCACGCCGCCGCCGGGCTGTTCGGTGCCGGCCGGCCGCTCGTCCTTGCTGTCCCATGCAAGGTCCCAGAACTGCCATTGGCGGTAGGTCAGCTTGGCGACCCAGCCGCCCGGCAGTTCCAGCGACTGGGGCTTGCGGTCGTCGCCCTCAGCGGCGCCGCGCGTGCGGCCCTCGAAGGCCCACTGCGCCCACTGGCGCTGGATGGGCCGGAAGGCGCCGAAGACGCGTGCGAAGGGCTCGACCATGGTCTTGTCGGCGCGCTTGGAGCCCAGCGGGAAGTTGGCGTAGTTGAAGTAGTCCAGGCCGAAGGGCGCCACACCCAGGGTGCCGCGGCCCAGCGCCGCGTAGATCCAGCGCGCATAGCCCTCGGCATTGCCGATCTCGGGAATCCACAGCGCGTTGTCCGGCCGCTGGTACAGGCGCATGTTGGCCTTGATCCCCTCGGAGTTGGGCGTATAGATGTCGGGCGCGACGATGTCGATGGCGGGCGCGGCGGCCTTGTAGATGTCGATGACGTCCCAGACCGGTCCACCGCTGGCGAAGTTGCCCTGCCATGGCTTGGGCGGCTGTTCCAGCGCCTCGCGCAGCGCGCCGTTGACGTACATCGGCAGGTCGTAGACGGCGCGGCCGGCCTTGGCGATCTCGCCGATGTAGCGGGCGATGGCCCAGGCGTGGAAGTACTCGTCGGCGTAGTCGCCATAGACCTCGCGCCAGTTGCCCGATGCGGCGGCCTTGGGCTTCTGACGCGCCGCCACTTCGGCGGGCACCGGCTGCTCGAAGGCCGCCTGGGCGGCTGGCGCGAAGTCGCGCACGAGGCCGTAGGTGCCGGCCTCGTTCTCGACCTGAACCATCAGCACGGTGCGCTCGGTCGCGTCGATCTTCTTCAGGTGGGCCATGAGCGCCACGAAGGCGCGCTTGTCGGACTTGAGCGTCTCTTCGCCGAAGGGGCTGAAGCAGAAGTTGGCCTTGCCGTCGCGGTCCAGCATGGAAGGGAAGCGCTTCCCATTGAGCTTGACCCAGTCGGGGGTGTACGAGCCGCCGGTGTTCTTCCAGGTCGCGAACCACAACAGCACGAGGCGCTTGTCCTGCTGCCGCGCTTCCTTGACCAGGACGTCGAGGAAGCTGAAGTCGAACTGGCCTTCCTGGGGCTCGACCTGCTGCCAGGCCACCGGCATCAGCACGGTGTTGGCATGCGCATCGTTGGCCGCGGCCCAGACCTTGCCCAGGGCTTTGGGGTAGTTGCTGGAGTTGTGCGCCTGGGCGCCGAGCATCAGGAAGGGTTTGCCGTCGACGAGCAGGGCATGTTGGCCGTCGCGCTGCACGAGGCGCGGGGCTTCGGCGGCGCTGACGGGCGTGATCAGCACTGCGGCGAGCAGCGCCGCGATCAAGGCGGCCTTCTTCATGGGTGACGCTTTGCGCGGCCCTGCGCGCCTTACGGTTTCGCAGGGCCGGTCAGGCGCAGCATCAGCACGCTGTGTGGCGCCAGCCGCGCTTCCAGTTTGCCGCTGGTGTCGCCCGTCTTCTTGCTCCACAGGTCGGACCAGCGGTAGACGGCCTGCTTGAAATCGACCGATCGCTTGCTCAGGTC